>JALUXI010000093.1 GCA_027019045.1 Piscirickettsiaceae bacterium
TCGTGAGGTGCTTTTTAGCATCTCACGACATTGCTTGGTTGAGTGTATTGAGATTGAAACAGTATGCTCAACCAAGCATTGCATAGAGATAGAGAGTGGAATGATGAGTGTACAGCAATTAAATAACCTAGATGCCGAACATCCAAATAAGGGTGAATTAGGCGAATTGCATGATGAGGATTTAACCTCGCCAGGCAAGGATGTGGTGTCTCGTATCAGAGCGGTTTATGAGTTAGGAAAACCCCGTGTCGTTTTTCTCATTATGTTTACGGCCGTCGTGGGAATGATATTAGCCTTGCCTGGTGAGATGACTTTACAGAATGTCTTGAAAATGGCTTGGGCAACCCTAGGGATTGGTTTGGTCTCTGCCTCCGGTGCGGCGGTCAACCATATTTTAGATTATAAATTCGATGAAAAAATGGCGAGAACACAAGGTCGTCCATTGCCGACGGGTCGCTTGAGTTTACCATTTGCAGTTTTGGTGGCGGTCATCTGGTTGATGGCGGGTGAAGCCATTTTGGTTTGGCAAACCAATATACTGACTGCTGTTTTAACTTTTCTGTCCATGGTGGGCTATGCTTTTGTCTATACCGTTTTCTTAAAACGCAATACCCCAATGAACATTGTTTGGGGCGGTGCAGCGGGTGCGATGCCGCCGTTATTAGGTTGGGTTGCCATGACAGGGCAGGTTTCCTTGGAAGCCATTGTGCTGTTTTTAATCATTTTTTTCTGGACACCGCCACATTTTTGGCCTTTAGCCATTCACCGTGTGGAAGAGTATCGCAAAACCCCCTTTCCAATGCTTCCTGTGACCCATGGCATTGAGCACACGAAAAAGCAGATTGTGTTTTATACGGTGTTGATGTTTATCGTGACTTTATTGCCCTACTTTATTGGCATGAGTGGCATTGCTTACTTTATTTCTGCCTTGCTATTGAATGTTTTGTTTGGCTTTTATGTCTATCGGCTCTACTACAATCTGGATGAGAAGGCGGATATTAAACTCTTTGCCTATTCTATTCTGTATCTGATGCTGATTTTTGCTTTCTTGTTGGCGGATCACTTTATGTTGCCCGCTTCTACCCATTTGAACATGGTTCATACCGCTACGGTTGGTTCGACAATGTTCGATGGGTTTACTTTGATGAAATAAGTGGTCAAGCAAGCAGTTCGTACATTTCGTTGGCAGCGTATCCATTGGATGTTAGCTTTTCTGTTTGCGTTTCCATGGATGACGCTTGCTATCACAGGAGCGGGACTGGGATTTTCAGACGAAATTGACCGTGCGCTCAATCCCGACTTGCGAAATGTGCCGCCTAAATACGGTCAACCCCCTTTGGCATTGAATCAACTCGTTCAGGCAGTTGAGCAGCAGCTTTCCCCTCAAAAGCTGCTTGCCATTTATCCTGCTCGCACCCCTTTTGATACCACCCGAGTAGATTATTTGGCAAAGGGTAAGAGGGGCAATAGGGACATTAGGGGAAATAAGCAACAGGTCAAGCAAGCCTTTTTTAATCCAGTAACGGGTCAGTTTAAAGGAGAAAGAAACTGGCAAGATGCCTTGCCGATTTGGTTAGCCAATTGGCATGTTTATCTCTCGCAAGGACAGTGGATACATTGGGTTTTGCTTGTTTCCTGTTTAGGGTTGGGGTCAATGGTGTTCACTGGTTGGCTCATGGTGAGGCGGCGTTTGCGTGATGGGTCTCATTTGAGCGTGCATGCTCAGGTTGGGGTAGGGTTATCTTTTGTTTGGATGGCGATGGTTTTATCGGCAGTCTGGGTGGGGTTTTTCCAGATGGGAGAGGTGGGATTTTCAGCTCGTAGTGAAATGTCCCTTTTAAATGCCTCTAAAGGATATGATTTAAACCAACCAGGATTAAGCCATGCTGAGTTGTTACGGTTACCACTGCCTTTACCGAATGAAGTAAAAATGGAAAAAGGGCAGGCTAACATTTGTCCTGAGTCTCAACAAATTGTCCGCATTCGTGCCCTGCCAAGGGGGGAGGGCATAGAACTATTATGTCAGCCGAATGCAGACTATGGCGTTTGGTCGCAAACACGATGGCGGGTGAAACCACTCGAAGGTCAAAAATTTCAGTTAGAAAGGCTCCCCCAAAATGAACGCTGGACTTGGGCGCTTCATTCGGGCACAGGTTTAGGGCTCTTTGGACGCATTTTATGGGTGTGGGGCAGTTTGGCATTACTTTATATGGTTTGGTCTGGGTATCGAATATGGAGAGAGAGATAATGGATAAGGAACGAAAGAAAGGACATTCACCGTTAAGTCCTGAAGAGATAGAAAAAGAGAAGCGACAATCTCGACGATTCCGCAGAATGGGGTTGATTACAATTGGTGCGGTACTGTTTCTGATTTGGGTTGGTTCAATGGTGCGTGCATTGGATGCAGGGATGGGCTGTCCCGATTGGCCAACCTGTTTTGGGCAAGTGGTGCCGCCGACAGATGTTAGTCAGCTGCCTGAAAACTATAAAGAGATTTATGCCGATCGTGGTTATGCGGATCATGATTTTGATCCTTTTAAAACTTGGACGGAGTATGTGAATCGTCTAACAGGGACAACCATTGGGTTGCTGATTTTCTTAACCCTGATTTTTGCTTGGCCTTATCGAAAAAAGGATCCCTCTGTGTGGTGGTTGACTGTAGCGGCCTTTATTTTGGTGGGCTTTAATGGTTGGTTAGGTTCGGTCGTAGTGAGTTCTAATTTACATCCAGCAATGATTACCACCCATATGTTAATGTCTTGGATATTAGTGGCGGTGCTGATTGTGGCAGTGACCAGTTCACAACGACATCTGGTTTCTATTGAACCCAGTACGGTAAAGAGTCTTAAGCCTGTGCTCTATTTGGCGATTTTCCTCACACTGGTTCAGGTGGTGCTGGGAACTCAAGTGAGAGAGCAGGTGGATCAAATTGCGGCAGCCGCTGCAGATTATTACCAGAGAGACGGATGGATTGCCCAAATTGGGAGTATTTTAAAATTCCATATTTTGAATGCACTTCTGGTGGTGAGTGTCAATATTTGGCTGGCATTTAAAACCTTACAAGCTTGTCAGAAACCTCGTGTCAAAATGGTTGCCAATGGTTTGATAATTGTAGTTGGGTTGACCTTTTTATTGGGGTTAGCGCTCTATATGTTCAATTTGCCACATCTGCTTCAACCCCTGCATCTATTGATGGCTTCAATTCTTTTTAGCTTACAGGTATTCCTCTATGCAGCCATCTACTACTCAAATAAACCATCACCTTATCAGTGGCACAGTGAAGAAGGGTAAATGCAGTTGTAGAATTTTTGTCACGACTCAGCTCACCCCCGAAATTCGCCACTTCTGCGTTGGAAAATTTCAGGGGCAACTTGAATCGTTACGAATTTTCCTAAAAACCCCAGTCCCGTTAAAATGGGATTGGGGTTTTTTGTACAATGGCATTTTATTTTGATAGGAGCAGCCTGTGTTTAAAAGAGAAAATATCCCCTTATGGGTGATGGTGTTTAGTTTTTTACTGTTAGGGATTTTGAGTCGGGTGGCGCAGATGCCTGAACCACCCATTCCGTTTCTCACTCGCTTAATGATCAGTGAATTTGGTTTTTTCGTCGCTTTGGCTGGGATCTATTTTGCGGTAAAAGGCTATCAACAAGGTGTTTCACCTATTAAGTCAGCACTATTTGGTGCAGGGTGTTTGGTGGCGGCCATCTTGTTGTCTTTGGATGGATTGGCTTTGTGGCAACAGTTAGATACGGCGATGTTACATCAATCATAGGCATAACGACTTAGCTCACCCTTGAAATCCGCCGCCTCTGCGTTGGGAAATGGTCTTTTACTGAACAAACATTCCGCCTTGAATTGATGAATTTCAGGGGCAATCTGAGTGGTTACTAATAGGATGATGCATTCTGTTTGAGAAAAACATAAACGGCACCTGTTCCCCCATCTTTAGGTTGAGCACTGCAGAAGGCGAGGATGAATGGTAGTTGGCGTAGGCGGCTATTGACGAGGTTTTTCAGTGCGGGGGTGTCACTTTCTGAATGGTAGCCTTTGCCGTGGACGATGATGAGGTAACGGGCATTTTGATGATGGGCTTCTTGTATAAACTGCATCAAAATACGATCGGCACTCTCCACCGTTTCACCATGCAGATCCAGTTGCCAGTAGGTTTTAAAAGCACCCTTTTTGAGTTTTTTCCAATCTTGAGGTTTGAGGTTGTGGCGTTGGAACTCAACGCTCTCAAAAGCGGTGACGGGAGTATGGGGTTCAAAAATCAGATTATCCGAGGGATGATCAGCTTCAAGTTGTTGTCGCTTGCGGCGTTTCCATAACGATTTTTTTCGCTGTTTCTGTGCCACTTCAATATCCGCTGGGTACTGATAATCTAAGCGTTTCGTCCCTTTCACCGCTTCTCGAAACAACTTTTTATCTTCTTCGCTTAGGTTTCCCACTATAATTCCTGCATAGTTTTGTAATGATTTATCTGAACTGTAACGGCTCAGATTGCCCCTGAAATTCGTCAATTTAAGGCGGAATGTTCGTTCCGTAAATGACCATTTTCCAACGCAGAAGTGGCGGATTTCAGGGGTGAGCTGTGTCGTTAGTTACTTTTTAGGAATAGTTTACCCGATGAAAATTTTATTATCGAATGATGACGGTTTTTTTGCCCCTGGGATTCAGGCGATGGCACAGGCGTTATTGCAAAGTGATTTTTGTGAATCTTTGGTCGTGATGGCGCCTGATCGTAATCGCAGTGCGGCGAGCAATTCTTTGACCCTGACTGAGCCGCTACGGATGACTCGCCGTAAAGAGTATGATTTTCCTGTTTATGCAGTGAATGGTACACCAACGGATTGTGTGCATTTAGGCATCAATGGTGGTTTGGATGAAGCTTTTGATTTAGTGATTTCGGGTATCAATGCGGGGGCAAATATGGGAGATGATGTACTCTATTCAGGAACGGTGGCCGCCGCAACAGAAGGGCGGTTTTTAGGCAAGCCTTCGGTAGCGGTTTCATTGTGTGGGGATGTGCATTTTGAAACCGCTGTGGCCGCATTTTTAGATTTTATGCAAACCATCTATTTAAAAGTTCCCGTGCCAGAAAATACTATCTATAACCTGAATGTGCCAGATGTACCATTGAATGATTTGAAAGGGTTGAAATTGACTCGCTTAGGTCGTCGTCACGCCTCTGAGCCGATTGTGGCCGATAAAGATCCTCGAGGGTTGCCTATTTTCTGGGTGGGGCCAGCAGGGGCGGCAGCGGATGCATCAGAAGGGACAGATTTTGATGCCGTTGAGAAAGGCTTTCCCTCTTTAACTCCTCTGCAAATTGATCTGACTCATTACGATTTGCTTAAAGTTTTGCGGGAAACTGTCGATGTATAAGTTGAACACAGAGGAAGTCATTCAAAAAATATTAACCCCAAAGGTTCACTTCCCTAATGCGGCATTTGAGCAGTATCAAGGGATGGGAATGAGTTCACAAAGAACTAGAGATCGTTTAATTAAGCGACTGATTACACAAGGGATAGAAAACCTCGAAGTCTTAGAGGTGATGCGTCGTACACCACGCCATCTGTTTTTGGATGAAGCTTTGGCGAGCCGAAGTTATGAGGATGTGTCGTTGCCGATAGGCTTTGGACAGACCATTTCTCAGCCTTGGGTGGTGGCGAAAATGACCGCCTTTTTATTGGAAGGTGAGCAGCGTCCACAGAGCGTCTTGGAAATTGGAACAGGGTCAGGTTATCAAACGGCTATTTTGGCGCAGTTGATCGAGCAGGTTTATACCGTTGAGCGCATTGAACCCCTCTCTTGCATTGCTCAAGAAAGATTGGCAAGGCTCAAGCTTGATAATATTGAATTTGCTATAAGTGATGGGCAGTGGGGATGGCCTAAAGCGGAAGGAGTGCAGTTTGATGCCATTTTATCGGCTGCTGCACCAGAAGCGGTGCCCGAAGCCTTGTTTGAGCAGTTAAAAGAGGGTGGGCGTTTGGTGATTCCTGTGGGTGGGCAGTCACAGGCGCAACGGCTCATGGGGTATGAAAAACGGCAAAGGGGCATTAAGGAAACTTGCTTAGGGGATGTGCTGTTTGTGCCAATGCAGGCGGGGGTGGTGAAGTGAAGATTTTTACCCCCTTGTATGACAAAACAATGCAGTGGTCAAAACATCCCCATGCCCCTAAATATTTGGCAGGGATGAGTTTTGCTGAGGCCTCATTTTTTCCCATCCCGCCTGATGTATTGTTGATGCCAATGAGTTTGGCTAAGCCTGAGAAGGCGCTTTATTACGCATGGATTGCCACACTTTTTTCCACGCTGGGTGGCTATTTAGGCTATGCCATTGGCTATTGGGGATTTGAGACGATTTATCCTTGGTTGGTCAGTCTAGGCTATGAGCAGAAGATTGCACAGATTCAACAGTTTTTTGACCAATATGGGGTGTGGGTCGTCTTTTTAGCAGGCTTTACCCCCATTCCATATAAGTTGCTGACGATTACGGCAGGAGCAGCACAGATGGCATTGTTGCCGTTTGGGTTAGCGGCTTTTTTTGGTCGAGGGATGCGTTTCTTTTTGGTGGCCTTTTTAATGAAGGTCGGCGGAGAACGCTATGAACAGAAAATTCGTGCCTCCATCGACTGGATGGGGTGGGGTGTGGTTGCACTCATTATTCTGTATTTTATGATGCGGTAGAAGGTAGAGAACCTTCTACCTAGGAGGTTCTCAGGTGATCTTTTTAAAACAATCGAGAAAACCGCTCCTTGCGTTGATGGTTGCAAGCTGTGTAACCCTTTTTTCGGGTTGCTCTCATTTGCCCTCAGCAAAATACCGGAGCTGGAGTGATGCTGATCGTTATTTTTCATATCCATCCTCCCATCCTCGTCAAAAAATTACCTCATCTTGTCATTCTGGACAATATCAAGTGCAGAAAGGAGATTCAGTATTTAAAATCGCCCGTAAATGTGGTGTGGCAAGTTATGCGCTCATCAACGCAAATGCCCTGCGTCCTCCTTTTCAACTGCAAATCGGGCAGTCTTTAAACATACCCAAAACAGTCTCCTCAGCAAATCGACGATTTTTAGCCCAGCAACAGCCTCCCCAAACACCTTGGCAATTGCCAGTGGATGAGCGGGTATCGGGGCAATTTACGGTCAAAGCAAATCGATTATGGTTGAGTGTTTCCCAACCTGTTGAGGTCAAACCTGTGGCAGCAGGGAAGGTGGTCTATGTGGGGAATCATGTACCAGGGTATGGATTAGTGGTGATGGTCAAGCACGCTGGGGGATATCTATCAGTCTATACGCATTTGGCTGCTGCGACAGTCAGAAAAGGGATACAAGTCTCTCCTCAGAATCCATTGGGATTGATTGTGAAATCACCTAAACCGATGATACCTTTTGTTGAGGCGCGTTATTTAGGTCGCAAAGTACCTATTTACCCATTGTTAGAGGGTGGAAAAATCAGAGCCAGTACCACTTCACGATCTTCAGTGGTTAAGACATTATAAGTTCGGCAAGCCACTCGGTTTGCCATCACTTCCAATCCAATGCCTTTTTCAGCACATAGGTGAAACACTTCGGGTGTTGGGAAAGTTTGAGTTTCTCCAGTACCTAGAATCAAAACTTCAGGTTGCATCTCAAAAATAGGCGTCAGAATATTTTTTGGTTGCTGGTTGAGCTCTTCAATAGCATGACAGTTCCAGTGTTCGACTAAAGTATGTTGATTGAGAAAACAGCTATCGGTCACGATTTGATCATTGATGGTCACTTGACCTGATTCATAGCGTTTGACAGTCAAAATATTGCTGTCTCGATGTTCGGTGAATTTCATGTTGGTTTCCTTATTCTGGCACGGATTTTTTTAGTGTTTGCTGTGCAATATTTTACTGTGTATTTTGGTGTGCAAGGTGATAAAATGTGCGGTTTCTAAAACCGCTTTAATACCTGTTTAACCGCTTTCAAACAGACAAAAACCAAATAAAGGAATTGCCGTGACTGAAGAGTTTCAAAGAATCAAACGCCTCCCCCCTTATGTATTTAATATTGTCGGCGAATTGAAAGCGGAAGCCCGTCGTCGTGGAGAGGATATTATTGACTTTGGGATGGGCAATCCTGACCAAGATACCCCTAAGCATATCGTTGATAAGTTGGTTGAAGTGGCACAAAGAGAAGGTGTACATCGCTACTCCGTTTCTCAAGGGATTCCTCGTTTACGCAAAGCGATCTGTAATTGGTATCAAAATCGCTATGGCGTGGATTTAGATCCTGATAAAGAGGCGATTGTGACAATTGGCTCCAAAGAGGGGTTGGCGCACTTGGCGATGGCGACGGTTGAACAAGGCGATACAGTGCTGGTACCGAATCCTGCGTATCCGATTCACCCTTATGGGTTTGTGATTGCTGGGGCAGATATTCGTCATGTGCCGATGACCGAAGATGTTGACTTTTTTGAGGAGCTGCAAAAGGCGATTAAGGACTCATGGCCGAAGCCCAAAATGCTGTTATTGAATTTCCCAGGTAACCCAACCACGCAAACGGTTGAACTTTCATTTTTTGAAAAAGTGGTGGAGATTGCAAAAGAGCATAATATTTGGGTGATTCATGATTTGGCCTATGCAGATATTGTGTTTGATGGTTATAAAGCCCCTTCAATCATGGAAGTGCCAGGCGCAAAAGAGATTGCGGTGGAGTTCTTTACGCTGTCGAAAAGCTACAATATGCCAGGTTGGCGGGTTGGCTTTATGGTCGGGAATCCCACTTTGGTGCATGCACTGAAGCGGATGAAATCTTATTTGGATTACGGGATGTTTACACCGATTCAGGTGGCAGCCATCACTGCATTGGAAGGCCCGCAGGAGTGTGTACAAGAGATCTGCGAGATGTACAAAGAGCGCCGTGATGTATTGTGTACAGGGCTTAATAGCGTAGGTTGGTCTGTTGTACCGCCTAAAGCCACGATGTTTGTTTGGGCAAAAATTCCAGATTTTTATAAAGAGATGGGGTCGCTTGAGTTTTCCAAAAAACTGTTGCAAGAGGCAAAAGTGGCCGTCTCACCAGGGGTAGGATTTGGTGAATATGGCGATGACCATGTACGCTTTAGTCTGATTGAAAATGAACACCGTACACGACAAGCGATTCGTGGGATTCGGGAAATGTTCCGCAAAGATGGTTTTGTGCCAGATGAACAATTGCAAGAAAAGGATTAAGTTGTGAAAACGATCAATATTGGACTGTTAGGCTTTGGCACAGTGGGCGGTGGAACCGTCCAAATCTTACAAGAGACCTTAGGTGAGATCGAACGCCGCTTGGGGGCTTCCATTGCTGTTAAAATCATCGCTGTTCGTGATTTAAATAAGCCTAGAGCCGTTTCGACAGGGGAGATTCCTTTGACGGATCAGCCTGCTGAGGTCGTCAATCACCCTGAAGTGGATATTGTTGTCGAACTGATGGGCGGTACCGGACTTGCCAAAACTTTATTAGAGCAAGCGATTGAAAACGGTAAGCACATTGTGACGGCAAATAAGGCGCTGATTGCGGAACATGGCAATGAATTATTTGCAAAAGCCCAAGCAAAAGGGGTGCATATTTTCTATGAAGCGGCCGTGGCGGGCGGGATTCCGATTATCAAAGCGTTGAGAGAGGGATTGGCAGCCAACCAGATTGAATGGGTTGCTGGGATTATCAATGGCACCGGGAACTACATCCTGACTGAAATGAAAAAACCAGGTGCAGATTTTGCCTCTGTGTTGAAAGTGGCTCAGGAGTTGGGGTATGCCGAAGCGGATCCTACCTTTGATGTAGAAGGGATTGATGCGGCACACAAATTGACCATTTTGGCTTCCATTGCCTTTGGTATTCCACTCAACTTTGAAAAGGTGTACACCGAAGGCATTAGCAAAATCACTGCTGAGGATATTCAGTTTGCTGAGCAGATGGGCTATCAAATTAAGCACTTGGGTGTCGCTTCTCGTACAGAGGCAGGTTTCTCTTTAAGAGTGCATCCTACACTGGTGAAAAATGAGGTGTTAATTGCCAATGTGAATGGCGTGATGAATGCGGTGATGGCTTATGGAAATCATGTTGGGCCAACGCTTTATTATGGTCCAGGCGCAGGTGCAGGCCCAACTGCCAGTGCGGTGGTGGCGGATATTATCGACTGTGTACGCGCCAGTGAAAGTCAGCTGCCCGTTCCTCCGCTTGGTTATTTAACTTTATCAGAAGAAGCAGAGGTGGTTGAGATTGAATCGGTGGCTTCTGCCTTCTATCTTCGTTTCTTTGCTAAAGATCATGCGGGCGTATTAGCCAAAGTATCTGCTATTTTGGCGGAGCAAGGCATCAGTATTGAAAAACTGCATCAAGAGCCATGTGAATCCAAACCTGAAGATGCCACAGTGGTGATGTTGACCGATGTGGTGCCTGAATCAGCGATGAATGCGGCTTTAGCTGAGTTGGCTAACTTGTCTGAGGTGGATGGTGAAATTCAACGCATCCGCATTGGGCAGTTTGATGCTGAATGATGTCAAATGAGTCACAAGCATTAACCTTATGGATACCTGAGCTGCTCTCAAAGGGGCGAGTTCAGGAGTCCGATCAGTTTTTTCAACAATCTTTTCCAGCACTTCAAACCCTTCTTTCTAAAGCCCAAAAGTTACCCTTGCCACAAAAAGTATCGGGTGAAGCAGCTTTTTATCGTATGGCCAGCTATTTGGCGCATCAGGCTGACATGCTCCCAATTGCCGTCACGCAGGCGATGGCTGAAGTGCCTGAGTTTGAATCTCATAAAGCCGATTTCTGGGTCAAGGTAGATCCTGTGCAGATGGTGCCTGATCGAGATACGCTGTTGATGATGCCGCAGTCTGGGTTGAATATTTCTGTAGAAGAGGCGCAAAGCTTGATTCGGGCGTTTAATGCGCATTTTGCTCAGGAAAATATAGAGCTGATTTACGGTTCGCCTTATAGCTGGTATCTATCGGTGGTGCAATCTGTGGACTTGAAAACCTGTCCACTGTCTGATGCCACCATGCGCCCTTTAATGGGGTGCAACCCACAAGGTCATGCGGCGAGTTATTGGCTGAAGCTGATGAACGAAACGCAGATGCTGTTTTATACCCATCCCGTGAATGAGGCTCGCAGAGAAGCGGGGCGACCTGAAATCAATGGTGTCTGGATCTGGGGAGAGGGGGTCTTGTCTTTTGAGCAGTTAAAAACAAAACCCGAGATGAAAATTTGTACCCAGCAAGGCGAGCTGGCCTTGGTGGCACAAACTGAGAATTATCTTCAAGGCTTGGCGAAAGCCATTGATGCTCGTTTTCAAAGCGCTCTTCCTTCGTTGACACAAAATGTAGAAAAAACCGACAAACATTTAGAAAAATCCCAAAATTCCCAGTTCCGCATGGCATTTTTACCCGAATGGGAGGCTGGGCATCAGATTTGGGTGCTGAATGAGTTGATGGCGCAACTGGGACATTTAACAGAAGAAGATTGGATTGAGGTGCTTCATTGTTTGGAATCGTGCTATTTCCAACCTCTGTTAGAGCGGATGCAACAGGGTAAACTCCACTCTCTGTTATTGGTGTTGGGAGATGACCACCTTTATCATCTAGAGCCTAAAGATTTAAAGCGCTTTTGGCGCTGGAAACGCTCACTCAAAAAACTATTCTGATGGTTCCATTGCTTGAATTCTAAGTTGTAAGGAAGTTTTCCCATAGTAGGTATTGAGTGCGGGTTGGTAGGCGCAGGTTATTTTTTCACCAGGCATATATTCCGTCGGTTCATCTGCGCTGCGTTTGGCATTAAAAAAGATGCCACTCAAGCGGCGACCATTTTCGCTAATGAGTCGCAAAGAGAGGTGGGTTTGTGTTTGGCCAACCGCCTTGATTTGCTCAATTTGAAAAGTCCCTGAAAAAATCGGCTGTGGCCATTCTCTGCCATAGGGTTCGAGTTGACTCAGTTCTTGAATTAACGAGGGGGTCAACCACTGGTCAGGCAGTTCGCCATCTGTTTCAATGATCGGTCTAGGTGGTTCGTCCCCGAGTTGTTTTTGAATAGCGATTTCAAATAGTTGGGCAAACTGGTCATACTTTTCCAACGGAATCATACAGCCTGCGGCCCCTTTGTGACCGCCCATGGATTTAAAGAGTTCAGCGTCTTGTTCAGACATCCATTGAAAGGCTTCTCGCAAATCAACACTTGGCACCACGCCTCTAGCTGAGCCAGCTAAATAGCCATCTTCTAAATCGGTCATGGCCACCGTCGGTACACCATACTGTTCACCTATGCGAGAGGCGATAATGCCTTGAATCCCTGCATTGCCTGTCATTTTTATGGCGAGGCTGTATTTTTCAGGATGGTAGAGTTGTTGGGCCAATGCGGTGGCTTGGTCAAGCATTGTCTGCTGTTGCAGTTTGCGTTGTGTATTGTCTTCATCTAGCTGTTGGAGTGCATTGAGTGCTTCCTCTATTGAGCGGGCATTTAAGAACTCAAAAGCCGCATTCACATTGCTCACTCGGCTGGCCGCATTGATACGGGTGGCGACTTGGAATCCAAGGTATTCGGCATTGAAGGGTTGGTTTTGGTTGTCATGAAATTGCCGTATCGCTTGCCAAGCGGGGACATTGAATTGGTTAATCTGTGCTAAGCCTGCCAGTACGATGGCTCGGTTATTGGGGCTTTTTAGACTGACGCTATCGGCCACGGTTCCCAAGGCGACATTAAGGGCTAGCGATTTGAGTGAAGGGGTATCGGCGGGAATTGCACCTCTTTGAATTAGAACTTGTCGAACTTGGCTCATCACCAGAAAAATGACATAACAGCCTGCAACGGTTTTGTCATATTCGCAACCTGCTTGTTGTGGATTGACGGTACAGGCAGCGCTGGGGGGCGCACCTTCTACGGCCATTTGGTGATGGTCGGTGACGCACACTTTGATGCCTGCTTCAGCCAGCATTTTGATGCGAGGCTCATCGCTAGAGCCTTGGTCGGCGGTAATCACCAATTCAATCGGTTCAGGAATGCTTAATATGCGTTCCACCACCTGTTCGGTAATCCCATAGCCTGTTTTACGATCGCCAATCACATGAGTAATGCGTTCAGGCGGGACTTGGAAAAAATCGGTTAAGGCACGGGTGGCGACCCAAGCAGAGGTGACACCATCAGTATCATAGTCGGTGGCGAGGACAATTTGTCCATGACCTTGAATCGCATCTGCAATGAGTTCCGCAGCTTGAGCTGCGTTTTTGAGTGCAGTGGGCGGCTGGATATGTTTTAATCTTGGATAGACAATTTTTTCTAACTGTGTTGCCCAGTCAGGATCCGTTTTTGGGCTCAAACGATTGGCCACCAGCTTAGCTTGAAGTTCGGTCAGACCGAGCTGTTTAGCGGCTTGCAGAATCTCTGGAGAAGGGGTTCTTTCAATTATTTTGGGCTTTTTTATCATAGAGGAGATTATAGCAGATGCGAACACGGCGATTATTGTACCTACACGGTTTTTTGAGTGATGAACAGAGTGCTAAGGGGCAGTTTGTCAAAGCAAAAATGGCAGAGGATTTGCCTGGTATGCAGGTGCATACCATCACTTATCCGATTGGCTTGCCTGATGTGAGCGTGGGCTATATTAAAAATTATGTTGAGCTAAAGCTGTTGGCGGATGAAGAGGGTGTCGATTGGCTGGTGATGGGGTCTTCCATGGGCGGATTTTATGCGCAGTTTATTGCACAAGAATATGGAGTGCCCTATATTATGATCAATCCTGCACTGGATCCCGTTTCGGTGCTGTCTGAGTATCAAGGAACCCATCAGCACCCACGAACGAAAGAGTCGTTTACCATTGATGAACGCTATTTATCACAACTGGAGCAGTATATCGTGGAATCGGCAGACCCTATGGATGCTTTGCTTCTATTAGATCGTGGGGATGAGGTGATCGACTATCAACACGCTTTATCACTGTATCAAGATCGTTGTAAAACGGTGGTGTTTGAACGAGGCGATCACGCTTTTCAACATATGGAAGATGCATGGTCCCATATTTTAGAGTTTATAAAACGCTGATTCTGCTCTTTTAGGCGGCAATTCAGCACTGGCTTTGGATGAGTTAAGCGCTCATCAAAACGGTTTGTGTATAATAGCTGCCATGTTGATGCATACGACTTTACATTATTTAGATCTGATTGGCACAGTGGTGTTTGCGATGACGGGGTTGTTGGCCGCTTCCAGTAAGCAGCTAGACCTGTTTGGTGCCATAGTGGTGGCGATGGTGACTGCCATCGGAGGCGGCACCTTACGAGACCTGATTTTAGACCAGCCTGTGTTTTGGGTGGCGCAACCGCTGTATGTGTATATTGTGGTGATTTCTGCCCTGTTTCTATTTTTCTTTGCCCGTATAAAACCCGTCCCCATGACCCCGCTTATCTATTTAGATGCCCTGGGTTTGGCGGCCTTTACCGTCATTGGCACCGAAAAAGCGATGATGCTAGGGGTGGAGGATGCGATTGCGATTATGACTGGAATCATGACGGGGGTAGTTGGTGGCATTATGCGTGATGTATTGATGGGCGAGGTACCGCTGATTTTCCGTAAAGAGATTTATGCCACCGCTTCATTTGTGGGTGCCAGTCTATTTTTGGTATTGAGTCATTTTGATCTGAACACAGATGTGGTGATCGTCTTATCGGGTAGTGTGATCTTTCTACTCCGTCTTTGGGCAATTCGTCGGGGTATTCGCCTACCTATTTTTCAACCTGTTTCTCATGAGTAAAAATTCTCAATATGTTTAAGTTTCCTTTTGAACTCTTTTTAGGCCTACGATATACCCGAGCCAAACGACGGAATGGTTTTATCTCGTTTATCTCGCTCTCCTCTATGTTGGGGATCGCCTTAGGGGTGACTGCTTTGATTACGGTGATGTCGATTATGAATGGCTTTCAAGAGGAGTTGCGTTCTCGTATTTTAGGGATGACAGCCCATATGACGGTAATGGAGTATGATCGTAAACTCTCCAATTGGCAGCCCTTGTATCAGGTTTTGAAAACTTTACCTCATGTGGAGGGAGTGGCACCGAATATCACCGCTGAGGCGATGTTGACCCATAAAGGAGAGGTGCAGGGTGTGATGGTAAGGGGGATTGATCCTGAGCTGGAACCACAAGTTTCAGATATTGGTTCAAAAATGGAAGCGGGCAATTTAATGGCATTAAAGGTACAACCCTATGGAATGATTGTGGGGGCGGAGTTGGCAGCAAAATTGGATGTAAAATTAGGGGATAAGATCACCTTGATTGCCCCGCAAGGCAGTGTTTCTCCTATGGGGTTGTTACCCCGTTTAAAGCGTTTTACAGTGGTGGGGATTTTTCATGCGGGGATGTATGAGTATGACAGTGGGCTGGTGCTTATCAATTTAAAAGATGCACAAAAGGTATTTAAATTTCGCAATCGTATCAGTGGCCTACAGTTAAAGCTGGATGACCTGTTTATCACGCAAACGGTACGAAAAGAGATTGCTAGTCGAGTGGATCGCCCGCTTTATGTGCGAGACTGGACGCAAGAACACGCCAACTTTTTCCGAGCAGTGAATATGGAAAAAAAGATGATGTTTATTGTGTTGGCACTCATTATTATGGTGGCGGCTTTTAATATTGTCTCAACGATGGTGATGGTGGTGACCGATAAACAGCGGGATATTGCGGTATTGAGAACCCTAGGAGCGAGTCCTTTGAGTATCCAGTGGATTTTTATGACCCAAGGTTTGGTGATTGGGGTGATTGGTGCCGTCTTGGGGTTGGTCGGTGGGGTCAGCTTGAGTCTAAATATTCACACCATTGTGCCGTTTATTGAGAATCTATTTGGCTTTAAATTCTTCCCGCCTGATGTCTATTATATTAGTGAGGTGCCTTCTCATTTGGAATGGAGTGATGTGTGGAGTGTGACTATTTTGGCCTTTGTATTAACCCTATTGGCCACGCTCTATCCTGCTTGGCGAGCGTCTCGAGTGCAACCTGCGGAGGCATTACGATATGAATAAGGTCGTGCTCGAAGCTAAAAATTTAGGCAAAACCTATCAAGAAGGTAAGTTGGTCACGCCTGTTTTAAAAGGGTTGAATTTTTCGATGCAGGCGAGTGAACGCTTGGCGATTATTGGCAGTTCAGGTTCAGGTAAAAGCACACTTCTCCATTTGTTAGCAGGATTAGATCAGCCAACGGAAGGGGAAGTGTTTTTAATGGGTGAACGGCTTTCGCACTTGTCTGAAGTGAAACGAGGGCAGTTACGGAATCGATTTGTTGGATTTGTTTATCAATTTCATTTTTTGCTGCCTGAATTAACGGCGGTGGAGAATGTGATGATGCCACTGCGGATTCGTCGCACCCACTGGAAGCAAGCCCAAGAGAAAGCTGAATTTATTTTGCAAAAAGTGGGATTGTCACACCGTTTACATCATAAGCCCAGTGAGCTGTCTGGCGGGGAACGCCAGCGAGTGGCCATTGCTCGAGCATTGATCACTGACCCCGCTTGTATTTTGGCGGATGAGCCGACAGGGAATTTGGATGAAAAGGCGGCTGCCGAAGTATTTGAACTGATGCTCGATTTGAATCAGGAGTTTGAAACGGCTTTGCTGATTGTGACTCATGATTTGAAATTGGCGGCTAAACTCGACCGACAGCTATTATTAACGGAAGGTCACCTGACTGAAACTTCCATTACTCCCCCAACACGCTAATGTTATCGATTCAAAATATCGCCCTTTATGCGGGTCCTCTTCGTCTATTAGACAATGCTAGCTTCACGCTGCACCCACAGCAAAAAGTGGGGCTGATTGGACAGAACGGCGCAGGGAAGTCATCTCTCTTTAAAGCGATTTTAGGTCAGATGCCTCTGGATGCGGGCGAGATTAAAATGCCGCCTAATTGGCAGATTGGTTATGTCGAACAGGAGGTGAGTCAAACCCATCTTTCAGCACTGGATTATGTATTGCAAGGTGATACCGAATA
>JALUXI010000094.1 GCA_027019045.1 Piscirickettsiaceae bacterium
CATCGGAATGCAGGTGGGTAAAACGATAAAGTTGATCGGCTGATAGTTTTTTGACCATAAGTAGTAGCGTTCCAAAATAAAAAACGGGCATCACTGCCCGTTAGTAAAAAAATGAGTACTTTGCATAAGTGGCATATCTCCGTCTCATGCAAAGCTTTCGTAGTTTTAAATTAAAAGTCTTCTCTAGGAGGATTGGCTCGCACATGATGGAAGGTTAAATCTGCCCCTTCATACTGCTCTTCATCACTCATTCTCAATGGCATAAACTGGTTCACCAACTTGTACACCAACCAGCCACCCATGACGGCAATCAATAATCCTAACGCCGCCCCAACGACTTGTGACATCAAAGAGACACCGCCTAAACCACCTAATGACTTTAATCCAAAGATCCCCGCAGCAATTGCGCCCCAAAGACCACATAAACCATGCAAAGGCCATACGCCCAATACATCATCAATTTTCATTCGTTGCTGTGTCCAAACAAAGGTTTTGACAAACAAAGCCCCTGCAACCGCACCAATGATCAAAGCCCCGAGCGGGTTCACCACATCCGAACCTGCACAGATAGCGACTAATCCCGCCAAAGGCCCATTGTGGACAAAACCAGGATCTTTATCACCGACAAAAGTCGCCGCCAAAATACCGCCGACCATCGCCATTAAAGAGTTCATGGCGACCAATCCTTGAATCCCCCCAATGGTTTGAGCAGACATCACATTAAAACCAAACCAACCAACGGCTAGAATCCAAGAACCCAACGCCAAGAAAGGAATACTGGAAGGTGGATGATTGGCCTTAATTCGCCCATCTTTTGTATAGCGACCATGGCGAGCACCAATCACCAAAATGGCCATTAAAGCAATCCAACCGCCCATGCCATGCACGACCAAAGAGCCAGCAAAGTCATGAAACCCTGCACCAAAGGTGGCGGTCAACCAATCTTGAAAACCAAAATTGCCGTTCCAGATAATTCCTTCATACAAAGGATATACAAACGCAACGGTTAAAAAAGTGGCCATTAAAACAGGATAGAATCTTGCTCTTTCCGCAATCCCTCCTGAAACAATCGCAGGAATCGCAGCGGCAAAGGTCATTAAGAAAAAGAATTTCACCAACTCATAACCAGACTTTTCGGTCATCGCCTTCATCAAGCTGCCATCAATATTTAAGCCAAGAAAGACACCATAAGCGATACCATAACCGATAAAGAAATAAGCCACCGTGGACACCCCTAAATCGGTCATGATTTTGACCAAAGCATTGACCTGATTTTTATGCTGCACCGTGCCCACTTCCAAAAAAGCAAACCCAGCATGCATAAAGAGCACTAAAATAGCCCCCAATAAAATAAATAAAACATCTAAACTATCGACCAAATGTTCCATCTTCGTCATCCCTTTATAAAAAATTCCCGCCTATTTTAACAAACTCCATGCTCACGATTAACACTTTTACCCCACTCACGCCTTTGCATCATCCACTTTTTGAAGAAGCTAAAGTTAAGGTCTGGATGAAACGGGATGACCTCACGCATCCTGAGATTCAAGGCAATAAATGGCGCAAACTCCGCCCACATCTCGACTTACTGAAACAGAAAGAATATCACGGCATCGTCACCTTTGGCGGTGCCTACTCCAATCACATTGCTGCCACTGCCGCAGCGGGGCATCATTTTGGTTTTCCAACGATTGGCTATATCCGAGGGGATGAATTGGCACAAAGACCTGAAAAGTGGAGCCACACCTTACAACAAGCACAAGCCCACGGGATGCAGCTCAAATTTATTGACCGTCAAACCTATCGCCAACGCCATGATGAAAGCTTTCTGAAAAAACTCCAGCAACAACACCCGCACTGGCTCATTTTGCCCGAAGGAGGCAGCAATCCCCTTGCCGTCACTGGCATGACAGAAGTGATGACGCAACTTGAGGAACAATGTCTAGACTGGACGCACCTCTACACTGCTGTTGGCACGGGTGCCAGTTTTGCAGGTCTGATTCGAGCAAACGAAGCAAACAAAGCCCATGCGGAAAAAAGCACAAACCCTCCAGAAATTTCTCAAAATCCCCAGTCCTGCTGCCAGATTCACGGCATTGCGGTACTGAATGAAGCTGAATATCTACTGCCTCAAATTGAAAATTGGATTGGCCAGCCCACAAAACAGACCACTTGGCAACTGCATACAAATGGGGCTTGTGGTGGCTATGGTAAAACCACAGCCGAACTTTTAGAGACGCAGCAGAGGTTTGAGCAGGCATTTCAAATCCCACTTGATCCCATTTACACCGCTAAAATGGTGCATGCCTTTTTGCAACACCTGAAAGCACAACAAATCCCTGCAAACAGTCGTGTCATTCTGTATCATTCGGGGGGACTACAAGGAAGAAGGAAAACCCATGCCCTCATCACTGAGTAAATTCAAACAACTAATACAATACCTATTCCCCCTATTATTGGTTGGCTGGGGACTGTTTGCCATCACCCCCAAAGAGTATGAATACCCCACTTTAATTGTTTTCTTAGCCTTCCCTTCCTTTGTCTTCGTGGCTGTCCTCTTTGGGTTAATCAATGAACTCATTGACGAACCTAATCGACACCCCATTTTAGCCACGCTCACCACCGCAGCTGCATTAGGTGGTTTTATCTATGCCTATCTGCTTTGGGGGCATGCCGCTGTGGAAGTCTATGGTATTTTTATGTCACTGATTGTGTTTGGCTTTGGCATAGGCGCTTTAAAGCAAGCGGTTTTTCCAGGCAGAACAGACGGGTGCTTAATCACCTTTTCATTTTTAGGTGCGATAATTCTGATTCCCACCTCTGTACTCATTCTGCTTTACAGCTTGTCAGGCTTGGGGATTCTATAAGTGAGATTCTATAAGTGAAAGATCAAGGCAAAAAAAAGCCCCGCTCGACTTATCGAACGGGGCAAAATTATCTCTAAACAGAAATAATCAGAGGAGGATACTCATGAAGAAACATGAATGGCTATATAATATTAGCATTTCATAATATTGTCAAATAAAAATTGATTTCAATCATGGAGTAAGTATTGAGAAAGGGCTACTTTCACTTTCACACTTTCCGCCAAGTCGTTCCCTCTGGCGTATCCAATAGCTCAATGCCTTGAGCCTGCAACTGGTCTCGAATCTCATCTGAGCGCTGGAAATTCTTTTCCGCTCTGGCTTGCTTCCGTTCTTCAATCAAAGCTTCAATTGCTTCAGGAGTCAACTCTGAATCAGACGGTTGGTTTTGGAAAAAACTTTCTGCTGATTCCGTCAGCAACCCTAAGCGGTTTGCCAGCTGTTGCAATAACCCCGCCAATTCAGGCGAAGCCGTCTTATTTACCTCTTTGGCCAGTTCAAACAGCACCGCCAAAGCTTGCGGTGTATTGAAGTCATCGTTCATTGCCGCCACAAAGTCCGTTTCATAGGCTGAATTTTCAGCAGGTTCTGCCACGGTTTTCCCTTCTAGTGCAGAGTACAAACGATTCACCGACGCTTTCGCACTCTCCAAATTCTCTTCAGAGTAGTTCACAGGGCTACGATAGTGGCTGGCCAACAAGAAATAACGAATCACTTCAGGATGATACTGTTTCAACACTTCTCGAATGGTAAAAAAGTTGCCCAACGACTTAGACATCTTTTCATCATCAATGCGTACAAAGCCCACATGCATCCAAGTATTCACATAATGCTCACCTGTGGCACACTCCGCTTGAGCAATCTCATTTTCATGGTGAGGAAAGGTTAAATCCATCCCACCGCCATGTATGTCAAAGTGATTACCTAGGCATTTAGTTGACATGGCTGAACACTCAATATGCCAACCAGGTCGTCCCGCCCCCCAAGGCGATTGCCAAGCGGGTTCTTGTGGTTTAGAGGCCTTCCACAATACAAAATCCAAGGGGTCTTTTTTAGCGGTATTGACCTCAACCCGAGCGCCAGATGCTAAGTCCTCAATATTTTTGCCTGAAAGTCGCCCATAATCAGGATCTGCCTTCACATGAAAATAGACATCCCCGTTTTCTGCAGGATAAGCACACCCCTTTTCGACCAACGCCTGAATCATCTGCTCAATATCAGCCATATGCTCTGTGGCTCTTGGCTCCATATCGGGTCGCAGCACATTCAACGCCTGCTCATCTTCATGCATCGCATCAATAAAACGGGCGGTCAAACTCTGAATACTTTCACCATTCTCCACGGCACGATTGATGATTTTGTCATCAATATCAGTGATATTGCGCACATAGGTCACCTCATAACCCAAGGCTCGCAGATGACGAGCCACCGTATCAAACACCACCATCACCCGTGCATGTCCAATATGGCAATAGTCATAGACCGTCACCCCGCAGACATAGATGCCCACTTTTTTAGGATGAATCGGCTTAAATAACTCTTTTTGACGACTTTCCGTATTGTAAATGGTCAAATCCTGCATTATTTCTGCTCCCAAGTATCTCGCAAAGCCACGGTACGATTAAACACCAGCGGCGTTTTTTCCATCGAACGGTTATCACGACAGAAGTAACCTTCTCGTTCAAACTGGTACGCTTTTTCTGCCTCTGAGTGCTGCATATTCTGCTCCACAAAGCCGTGCTTCACCACCAAAGATTCAGGATTGATCACCGCTTTGAAATCTTCCTCTTTTGCAGGGTTCGGTACGGTAAAGAGACGATCATAAAGCCTAAACTCCGCAGGCAAAGCTGTTGACGCTTCGACCCAGTGAATCACCCCTTTCACCTTACGGCCATCGGCTGGATTTTTGCCCAGTGTTTCTGGATCATAAGTACAGTAGATGGTGGTGATTTCGCCGTTTTCATCTTTTTCCACTCGCTCCGCCTTAATCACATAAGCATTGCGCAATCGTACCTCTTTGCCCAGCACCAATCGCTTGTACTTTTTATTCGCCTCTTCACGGAAATCGGCACGGTCGATATAGACTTCTCGCCCAAAGAAAATCTCCCGCTTGCCCATCTCCTCTTTTTGCGGATGCACGGGCGCAAGAATCAACTCTTTTTCCCCTTCTGGATAGTTTTCAATTACCAGCTTCACAGGGTCAAGAACTGCCATGGTTCTTGGGGCGTGTACATTTAAATCATCACGGATACTGGCTTCCAAAATCGACATAGAGGTCATGCTATCCACTTTTGAAATCCCAATCCGTTCTGCAAAATCTCGAATCGAGGCAGGGGTATAGCCACGGCGACGAATCCCCGAAATAGTCGGCATCCTCGGGTCATCCCAGCCTTCCACTAAGCCCTCTTCGACCAGCTGCAACAGCTTGCGTTTCGACATCACCGTATATTCAAGATTCAATCGAGAGAACTCATACTGATAAGGGCGTTTCTCTTTAAAGTCATCCAAATTATCCAACACCCAATCATACAAGCGGCGATTATCTTGGAACTCCAGCGTACATAAAGAGTGGGTAATCCCCTCAATGGCATCGGAAATCGGGTGGGCAAAATCGTACATAGGATAGATGCACCACTTATCCCCTGTCTGGTGGTGCGTCTGGAAACGAATGCGATAGAGTGCAGGATCTCGCAGACACATAAAAGAAGAGGCCATATCAATCTTCGCCCGCAAAACACACTCACCCTCTTTAAATTCCCCGTTTTTCATCTTTTCAAACAGGGCGAGATTCTCTTCAACCGAAGTGTCCCGATAAGGGCTCGGCTTGCCAGGCTCCGTCAATGTGCCACGATATTCACGGGTCTGTTCTGCATCCAAAAAGCAGACATAAGCCAAGCCTTTTTGAATCAGCTCCACCGCATAACGATAAAACGCATCAAAATAGTCCGAGGTATAATGTGCATCCCCAAACCACTCAAAGCCGAGCCATCGCACATCTCGTTCAATCGCTCGCACATACTCCACGCTCTCTTTCTCAGGGTTGGTGTCATCAAACCGCAGGTTGCACAAACCTTGATAATCTTCCGCCAAACCAAAATTCAAACAGATCGATTTGGCATGCCCAATATGCAAATAGCCATTCGGCTCAGGCGGGAAACGGGTATGCACCGTCTCATACTTACCACTCGCCAAATCTGCCTCGATAATGTTACGAATAAAGTTTGTCGGTTTGGTTTCAACCTCAGTAGACATAGGGACTCTCTCAATCAAAAATAGAAAACGGAAATTATACCTGAAATTCGCCTCAGGATTTTGCGTCGCTCTCTATCAAAAGTGCTAAAATTCAATTTTTCATTTGGAGTAATTGTCATGATTCGTCGTACTTTCCTAACCCTTGTTTCCACTCTTTTTTTCAGCCTAAGCCTTGCCGCCTGTGCCGAGAGTGATCAACCCAAGTCAAATCACCCACAAGTCCTCCTTGAAACCAACTATGGCAATATCATTGTCGAACTCTATCCTGAAAAAGCCCCAGAAACGGTGAAGAACTTCCTACGATATGTTAATGAAGGCTTCTATAACGGCACCATCTTTCACCGTGTCATTTCAGACTTCATGATTCAAGGTGGTGGCTATACCCAAGATATGCAGAAAAAAATCACCCACGCCCCCATTCAAAATGAAGCCGACAACGGCTTACGAAACCGCATTGGCACCATCGCCATGGCACGCACCAGCGACCCTCATTCCGCCACCGCCCAATTTTTTATCAATGTCGCCAACAACACCTTCTTGGATTTTCGAGAAAAGACCCCAAGAGCTTATGGTTACGCTGTCTTTGGTCGAGTGATTAAAGGCATGAAAGTGGTCAATAAAATTCGACAAGTCAAAACAGGCTACAAAAACGGCATGAAAGATGTCCCAGAAAAACCTGTGATCATTATTAAAGCGACACAAATTAAATAGGAGAAAATTCGAATGGCACAAGTGACTTTTAAAACCAATAAAGGCGATATCACCATTGAAGTGGATAAAGAGCACGCACCGATTGGCGCTGAAAACTTTCTTCACTATGCAAGAGATGGCTTTTATAACGGCACCCTTTTCCACCGTGTGATTCCAAACTTCATGGTACAAGGTGGCGGTATGACTGAAGGAATGCAAGACAAACCTGCGGGCGAGCCGATTGAAAATGAAGCCGATAATGGATTGAAAAATGTCCGTGGTTCCGTCTCATACGCCCGCACCATGGTTCCCCACTCCGCCACCACCCAGTTCTTTATCAATTTGGTAGACAACGACTTCCTTGACCACAAATCCAAAGACATGCACGGCTGGGGCTATGCCGTATTTGGGAAAGTGGTTGACGGCATGGATATCGTGGATGAAATCGCCAAAGTCGAAACCACCAGTCGCATGGGACACCAAGATGTGCCTGTGGAAGATGTCATCATTGAAGACACGATTGTTAAAGACGACGAATAACCCCCTACCCAACAAAGTTCAAAAGAGAAGCTCCTCTTTCAGTTATCTACAAGGGATGAAGTGCGAGCTTAAGGCTTGCCTGCGGGAAAGTTGTAGAAGCCGTTAGCGAAATAGGCGGTTAAGCAAGCCAATGTTTGAGCGAAGCGAGTTTTGGCTTGCCAGCCTATGAGCTTTACGGATTCACAGCTTGGAGCAACCAAGCCTTAAGCTCGTACTTCATCCCTTTCTAGGTTCAATCACTTATGAATACACTCTGCATCGCTGATGTCCATCTCCAACCTGATCCACAGCACCCTATCAACCAAGCTTTTCGAGCTTTTTTGCAAAAAGAAGCTCGTCAAGCCGAAGCTCTGTATATTTTGGGGGATCTATTCGAAATGTGGGTGGGAGATGATATAGGCTTGCAGACCTACGCCTCCGAAATTACCGCCATTCGCCAACTCACCGATAGCGGCACAGCTGTTTTTATTCAGTTTGGCAATCGAGATTTTTTAATGCGAAAAGCCTTTTGGCAAGCCACAGGAGCGGTCTATTTAAAACAGCCAAAGGTCATTGAAATCTACCAACAGGACTATCTCATGCTACATGGCGATAGCCTCTGTACAGAGGATAAAGCATATCAAAGAATGCGCTTGCTATTGAGAAACCCACTGGTCACTTGGGCATTTTTAAAACTGCCCCCTCACAAACGCCAAGCAATTGGTGAAAAGATGCGAGCAAACTCCCAAAAATACAATCTCAATAAAGCCGAAAACATTATGGATGTCTCAGCAGAGGCTGTACAAAAACTACTGAAGAAATATCCGAAAGTCACAGGCATTATCCACGGACATACCCATCGACCCGCAGACCATCAGCACTCTGTACAAGATAAAACCTACCACCGCTGGGTACTCGGGGATTGGCGGGTGAAACCAGATGAACAAAAACAAACAGTCCACATGCAAATGCTCAAACTTCAACCCAATGAATTTCCTAAATTGCAAACTTGGCAATTTGAGTCCCTAAAATGACAAAATCCCCAGTCCCGCTTGCTCAAAGCCACATCGGGACTGGGGATTTTAAGAAAATTGGCAGAAATTCGCCTATTTTTGCTTATTTTTGGGTGCGTTGGCGGAAGGCTTCATAGAGAACGACACCTGTGGCAACGGAGACATTTAAGCTTTCGACTGAACCGACCATAGGGATGGCTGCAAGATGGTCGCAGGCTTCACGGGTGAGCTTTCTCAATCCTGTACCTTCTGCACCCATGACAATCCCAACTGCACCTTGATAGTCCATCTGGTAAATGGTCTGCTGCGTTTCACCAGCCAGCCCAATCATCCACATGCCCTCTTTCTTTAAAGTTTCCAAGGTACGCACCAGATTATTCACGACCACCAGTTTCACCGTTTCAGCTGCACCAGAGGCGACCTTTCTCACCGTGGCATTCACGCCCACTGAGTTGTGTTTAGGAATGATCACCGCATCGACACCCACCGCATCGGCGGTACGCAGAATCGCACCGAGGTTATGGGGATCTTGCACTTCATCCAAAAACAGAAACAGCGGTTGATCCGCTTGAGCCAAAATATCAGGCAAGGCTTTTTCAGTCAAATCGGGACGATGTGCCACCTGTGCAGCCACCCCTTGGTGATTGCCTTCTAGCTTATTGAAAAAGGATTTCGGTTCAAATTGAACCGCCAAGCCTGCTGCTTTGGCGGCATCGACTAACGCTTGCTGACGGGCATTCAGTTTACCCTTAATCACCGTCAATACATAGATAAGGTGTGGAGACTGTTTTATAAACTTCTCCACAGCATGCACGCCATAGATCAGCTCTTGACCTTTATTAGCGGTCTTGTTGGCAGTCTTTCGCTTGTCGCTCATCCTTTCTTACCACGGCTGGCTGGCTTTTTGCCTCCACGACTGCCACCTTTGCGTTTTCCACGATAGTAACGCTTTTTCTTTTTCGGTTTAGCTTCTTCGCTCGGTGCTTCGGAAACTTCTTGACTCTCCTCTGCCGCTTCCACGACTTCCTCTGCACTCTCTTCAGAAACAGATAAGTCAGCAATAAACCGCAAATCGACTTTACGATCTTCTAGATTGACCTGTGCCACCTGTACTTTCAGGCGATCTCCTAAACGGTAAGTTTTACCAGTGCGCTCGCCTTTAAGTTGGTGTCTGGCTCGGTCAAAGTGGAAGTAGTCATCGCCTAGCTCGGTAATATGCACCAAGCCTTCGACATACAAAGGTTGTAATTCAACAAACAGACCAAAGTTGGTCGCTGCCGTCACCACTGCTTCATACTCTTCACCCAAACGGTGAGAAAGGAATTCACACTTCAAGAAGGTGGTGACATCACGGGTCGCTTCATCTGCACGACGCTCCGTTGAGGAACAATGTACCCCAAAGGCTTCCATATCCTTATCGGTATAGGCAAACCCTTCTGCCCCTTTCTTCAACCAAGCATGGCGTACACCACGGTGAATCAGCAAATCAGGATAACGACGAATCGGTGAAGTGTAATGGGTATAAAGCTCATAGTTCAGACCAAAGTGGCCTTTATTATCAGGCGAATAGACCGCTTGATTCATCGAGCGCAATAGCACGGTATTCACCAGATGCTCGTGAGGCTGCCCTTCAACCGCTTTAGCCACCGCAGCAAAATCATGTGGTGTCGGACTCTCGCCTCCACCCAATTCAATCCCAAAATCTTTTAAGAAGGTGCGTAAGCTTTCAATTTTTTCTGGTGTAGGCGGCTCATGCACACGGTAAAGCATCGGAATCTTATGCCACTTCAGGTAACGAGCCGTGGCGACATTCGCCATCAACATACACTCTTCAATCAGCTTGTGAGCGTCATTGCGTTTGACTTCAACAATCTCTTTAATCTTACGATCATCATCAAACACAATACGGGTTTCAACTGTATCAAACTCCAAAGCCCCTCGCGCTTCTCTTGCTTTCTGCAACACTTTATAAAGGGCATAGAGTTCATCCAAATCTGACTTAAACTCACCAAACTCATTGAGGTATTCACTCTCTTCATTGGTTAGCATGTCATAGACTTGATCATAAGTCAGACGGGCTTTAGACTTCATCACCGCTTGGTAAAATTGGCTGCGCTCCAGTTTACCTTCTGCATCAATATACATATCGCAGACCATACAGAGACGATCCACTTTTGGATTCAAAGAACACAAGCCATTTGACAATTTTTCAGGTAACATCGGCACCACTTGCTGTGGGAAATAGACCGAATTACCTCGCTCATACGCATCCTTATCCAAGGCTGAACCTGGCTTCACATAGTGGGATACATCCGCAATCGCCACCACCAAACGCCAGCCACCCGACTTCCGTGGTTTGGCATAGACAGCATCATCGAAATCTTTAGAATCAGCCCCATCAATGGTCACCAAATTCAAGTTACGAATATCTTTTCGTCCTTCAAAATCGGCTTCCTGAATCTCATCTGGAATCGCATCCAGCTCTTCCAATGCCTCTTTCGACCACTCATGTGGAATTTTGAACATATGCAAAGCAGATTCAATTTCCATTCCTGGGTCGAGGTAGTTCCCCAGCACCTTCTTTATCTGTCCGACAGGACCTGAGCGAGCAGAAGGCTGGTGTAAAATCTCTACCAACACCACCTGCCCTTCTTCAGCGCCATGAATACCATCTTGAGGGATAAAAACATCTTGGGTAATACGATTATTTTCAGGACGCACCCAAGCCATACCATCTTCAAAGGACAAACGGCCAATTAACTCTTTATTTGCCCGTTCAATAATCTCGACAATGCTACCCTCTGGACGACCACGACGATCTTCACCGATAATGGAGGCAAGCACTTTATCGCCATTTAAAACTTTGCGCATCTCCCGTTCAGACAAGAATAGATCCTTTGTCTCTTTGACTTCAGGAATTAAAAAGCCAAATCCATCAGGATGGCCGAGCACGGTTCCTTTAATCAAATCCATTTTTAAAATCGGACCATAAGCACCACGGCGATTTTGCATCAATTGCCCATCTCGCACCATAGCACGCAGACGACGACTCAACCCTTCAAGACGATCTTCATCATCAATGCCTAATGCTTCTGCAATCTCTTTAAATTTTAGGGGGCGTTTTTGCTTTTCTAAGAACTCGAGAATCGCTTCTCGGCTGGGGACAGGGTTTTCATATTTTTCCGCTTCTCTATCAGCATGCGGATCGACAATTTGGGTTGTGTTTTCTGTTGTATCAGTCACTCTTTTTCTATCTTCATCTTATCAGCGGCTTCATTCAGGCGGAGACGCAATCTCTTTGATGACACTGCGTTGAAAGTTACCCTTTGGTAACCACTGGTTTACTTTTGTTTAAAAGATACTGCTTCTCTATTCATGTCACTGAGAAGCGATCTAAACAATACTCACTACTTTCTCCGGAGCTACTGCTAGAATCTTTTAAACGGTCAAACTTGATACTATCAGTATCAACAGTCCTGCATTATAGAGACAACAATCTATAATTCAATGATTTAAGGAAAATTAAAGTGCTTTTTGCAACAAGTTGTGATTCTGCACAATATGTTCCAACAACCCTTCAGAAGCCTGCTGAACCAAATCAAATACATGTTCGAAACCTTGAGGGCCGCCATAATAGGGATCTGGCACTTCCCTCTCTTCCACTTCAGGGGCATAATCCAAAAACATCTGAATTTTGTCATGATGCTCTGGCAAGGCCATCTCCATTAAATTTTGATAGTTTGCCTCGTCCATCGCCAAAATATAATCAAACTCATACAAATCGCCAAAATCAACCTTACGAGCCCGTAAGTCCGTCATCTCAATTCCACGGTTTTTTGCCACCTGCATAGAACGACGATCAGGCATCTCACCCACATGATACGCATGCGTCCCTGCCGAATCGATCTCAATCAAATCCTCCAACCCCCGCTCACGCACCAAGTTCCGAAACACCGCATGTGCCGTAGGAGAGCGGCAAATATTACCCATACAGATAAAAAGGACTTTTATTTTTTGACTTTCTTTCATCATGAAGTTTCCTTAGAAAATTTGCGAGACAGGATGCTTAACTAAAGTGCAAAATAACAAAAAACCCCCGTTTGAACAAGCCAAACGAGGGTTTAAAATATGGTGCGCCTGAAGGGAGTCGAACCCCTAACCGCTCGGTTCGTAGCCGAGTACTCTATCCAGTTGAGCTACAGGCGCTTTTTGAATGAGGCGTATTCTAGAGATTACGCTTCGTGATGTCAAGAAAGATTTTCTCTTTTTTACCATCAGTTTTTTTCAAATTCGAAATGGCGGAGACGGAGGGATTCGAACCCTCGATGGAGCTACAAACCCCATACTCCCTTAGCAGGGGAGCGCCTTCAGCCTCTCGGCCACGTCTCCAATTTCGAGATGCGTATAATACAGATTTGGAAAATGATTGTAAAGAAAAATTCACTCACTTTTTTTACCCCGTCTGCAATGCGGACAGCTTCAATGCACTTGCAACCTGCCCCTCATCTTCAATTTGATAAATAAACAATTTCGTCTGCCGACTATCTTCCAACTCCCAAATCTCGGTTGGCTTCACATCAGGGACGGCAAAGCTATTCGTCACAAAAATCGCACCGGATTGCATCTCAGTGATGACTTTATGCCATAACTTGGGCATGGGTTCAGGTGACAAGAAAGCATAAACCAAATTATATTGTGACAAATCCGCTTTCCATAAACTCATCCAATAGATCTCCCCCCCTTTAAGAGTGGTCAGGATTTTAGACAACAAATAAGGCAAAGGTGCCGTTTCTACTCCATCTGCTCGTTCAACATTCGGCAGCTGCGACATAAAAGCCACGGTTCCGCCCAACCCACTTCCCAAATCTAGAAAACGCACCTCCTGGTATTTTTCCGCCAAGGTTTTTAATGCCTCTCTTGTGGTGTCGTTAGACAAATAGAGCGGCACCCGCTCTTTACTGGCATTAAAAAACACCAAATAGAGTAACAGAAACCCAACTAATGCCCAGATACCCCCTAATTGGAAAGAAATCCCCAGATACAATCCAACGGGCAAGAAAAATTGAATCCAACGCCACCAGCAAGGCAACCCAAGTTTACAACTTAGCACCGCTGCTAACAGACCTTGAAGCCCAACCAATAACCACAAAGGGTAAGGTGGCGCGATCCAATAATGCACAACCCAGACTCCGATAGCGAGGATGCCAAGTACAAAGAACTGAATCAATAAGGCCAATACGATTTTGGGTAACCGACTTAAAACGCTTTTTCTCACACCCCATTCCCTTCTTATTCCATACTTATGCGCAACTATTGAGCATTTACGCACCAACTCAGAACAACAAAACATGTAAAAATGACAAAAACAACACTAACCATTTGATAAATAAAATATTATTCAACTTGGCACAACTCAAGCTTTAACATAACTGCTTTTCTTTTATCAATAATCAGAGGTTAGTATGAAACTAGTTGTAGCAATTATCAAACCTTTTAAGCTAGACGATGTGCGGGAAGCCCTGCATGAAGCTGGCATAGATGGAATGACCGTGACTGAAGCCAAAGGTTTTGGTCGTCAAAAGGGGCACACCGAAATCTATCGTGGTGCAGAGTACGCCATTGAATTCCTACCTAAGTTAAGACTGGAAGTCGCCATTCCAGAAGAAAAGGTAGAGTCTGCAGTTGAAGCCATTGGTTCCGCTGCGCGCACAGGCAAAATCGGGGATGGCAAAATTTTTGTCATGCCTTTGGAAAATGCCATTCGAATTCGTACAGAAGAAAGTGGCGAAATCGCACTTTAAAATTAAGAGGATACAAAAAGATGGAAAACTTTTTACAATTAAGTTATGCCCTAGATACCTTCTACTTCCTAGTATCAGGCGCATTGGTCATGTGGATGGCGGCTGGTTTCGCCATGCTGGAAGCGGGCTTGGTTCGTGCCAAAAACACCACTGAAATCCTAGCAAAAAATGTTGGGCTTTTTGCTATCTCATGTGTCATGTATATGCTGGTCGGTTACAACATTATGTATGGTGACTCTGCCAGTGGCGTAATTCCAAGCATTAGCTTCCTACTTGGTGGCGACAACACAGTTGAGTCTGTATTAGCTGGTGGTGATGATGCACCTTATTACTCCAACCTTTCTGACTTCTTCTTCCAAGTCGTCTTCGTTGCCACTGCCATGTCTGTGGTATCTGGTGCGGTTGCTGAACGAATGAAGTTGATGTCCTTCTTCGCTTTTGCTGTCGTGATGACAGCCATCATCTATCCTGTTGAAGGCTTCTGGAAATGGGGTGGCGGCTGGTTAGATCAGCTTGGCTTCTTAGACTTCGCGGGTTCTGGTATCGTACACATGACGGGTGCAGCGGCTGCATTGGCAGGTGTTTTACTTCTTGGTGCGCGTAAAGGCAAATATGGACCAAACGGTGAAGTTCGCCCAATCCCAGGTGCCAACCTTCCTTTAGCCACTCTAGGGACTTTTATCCTATGGTTAGGCTGGTTCGGATTCAACGGTGGTTCTGAGCTAAAAATCTCAAACATCGAAGAAGCGAATGCAGTTGCGATGGTATTCGTCAACACCAACATGGCCGCTGCAGGTGGTGTGATCGGTGCATTGATCATCTCTAAAATCCTATTCGGAAAAGTGGACTTGACCATGATTCTTAACGGTGCTTTGGCTGGCTTAGTTGCGATCACTGCTGAACCTTTAACGCCAACTCCACTAGAAGCGACCCTAATTGGTTTTGCAGCAGGTATCATCGTGGTTTACTCCATTCTACTGATGGACAAACTTAAAATTGACGATCCAGTCGGTGCCATCTCTGTTCACGGTGTTGTCGGGATCTTCGGTTTGATTGCTGTCACCTTCACCAACCCAGATGCCACTATCACAGCTCAGTTGATTGGTATCGCAGCTATCTTTGCTTGGGTATTCATTGCCAGCTACATCACTTGGCTGATTATCAAAGTGATTATGGGCATCCGAGTCTCTGAAGAAGAAGAGTACGAAGGTGTGGATATTGGTGAATGTGGTCTAGAAGCTTATCCAGAATTTACAAAATAAGCGATTCACCATAACACCTTAAAAGAAGCCCCGCCATAGTGCGGGGTTTTTTATTGCCCTTTGCCCTAGTGAAGGGTCAATTAAAAATCAGCTCTGCCCCAGATTCCTCATCTTATATAGAAAAGAGAGCCAACGCATTTTTAAACTTGGTTGAGCTACCACTGGATGTTTAAACTGCAAAACAACAGGCAGCCGATTCGATTGATAAAGGGGATGATGATACCAATCCATCAGCTCTTCATAGTCGATACCAGAATCAATCGCAATCAACTGCCACGGCAGGGAAACCTTTCCACCTTTGACCTCTGGACCTGCAGGAAAGACCTCAATCGAATATTTCGCTTCCAACTCAACGGTTTTCGTCTCACCATTTGGCATCCAAATGCGGATAATCTCTCCCACCTCCAATTCAGAGCCATATAACTCAAACAGATATTTGGCCTCCAAAGTCGTTACTGGCATCTCCGTCACTGGTGGCCCTTCTGGCAAATGAAATTGACGCACACCGATCCCGCATCCACCTCCACAACAACTCACCGACTTCTCCCATTTTTGCATTTTTGAAAATTGAGGCGTAAGATATAGCTGAGAGCTTTGCACGAGATGGGTTCACGGATAAAAAAGGCTAAAATTTCCCGACTCTTCGTTGAAAAAACTTGGAAATAGCTAGCTATTCCCTGCGTTTTCCGCCTCGATTCGAAAAATTTTATCTCTTTTTTCTCTCGCGCCCTACTCATGCAAAGCTCTCAAGTTGAAACAACGCCTTATTGACCTCAGGAGGTGCATCATGGCTATTGAAACCTTCCCCCCCATTTCGCCAAATTATAACAGTGGACTTTCGCCTGTTTCACAGAGTTTAGCTTCTGGGCAACGCATTAACCAAACGGCAGATGATCCTGCGGGTCAAGCGGTGGTGACAGCACTCACCACTCAGGTCAATCAGCAAGATGCGGCTACCCAAAATGCACTCCAAGGGGTCAATGCAATCCAGATTGCCGATGGAGCAAGCGAAGGCATCAATACCCACCTTCAACGCCTCAATGAATTGGCCATTCAATCTCAAAACGGTACTTTAAACCCTGCTGACCGCCAAGCTTTAAATGCCGAGTTTCAAACCACCTTAAAAAGTATTGACCAGATTGCACAAACCACCAACTACAATGGTATCAACCTGCTTGATAACCAAAACCCTAGCTTAAATATCAACTTAGGTGAAGGAAGCAGCACCATCAATCTCCCTGACTTTACTTCATCAGGACTGGGGATTTCAGGCTTGGATGTATCCAATCCTGCAAATGCGGCCAATGCATTACAAACTTTGAGCCAGTCGTTGGATCAATTTAGTCAAGCTCGGGGACAGTTTGGTGCGCAACAGAATGGACTCACCAGTGCCATTGATAATCTCGCCACGCAAAATCTCAATACCCTCGCTTCTCGCAGTCAAATCAATGATACCGACTTTGCTAGGGCCTTTGCCGAACAGAGCCGTCAACAACTACTTGAGCAAGCCAATGTGGCATTGCAGGCACAAAGCAA
>JALUXI010000095.1 GCA_027019045.1 Piscirickettsiaceae bacterium
CCAGATGCTCGGTGCGTCTTCATTTTGAGGGTCTTGGTAATTTAACCCGCCTTCTCCAAAAAAGAAGCCTTTGGGCATGGTGTGATCAATATTGCCTATGGATTTTTGGGCTTTCTTTTGGTCACGGTTTTTAAGTTCTTCAATGGGTTTGGGGACAATGGTTAAATTTGGCGGATTGTTTTTTTTCATAGTTTTACTTTCCTAGTTGTTTGGCTTTTAGGTCTAATAAATAGCGGTCGTTCCAGTCTGTCCCTTGCTCATCTTCTGCAAACTCAGGTAAACAGACAAACGCATCAATGGCTTTAGCTGCTGATATGGCTTTAGTCTTCCCTGGATTTTTCCCCGTCTCTTTTTCGGTGAGGTGGTCATTATCCCCCGCAATGATGAAACGGGCAGTGGGGTAGCGGTGCTTTAAGGCAGTGGCCACTTTTTTTAAGTTGCCTGCATTAAAAGCACAAATAACCTCAGATTCCTGAAAGTAGTAAGCGGCAAGGGTTACCCCTGTGGCATATCCCTCACAGATCACCACTTCAAGCACTCGACCACCTTTCGGGGCAAGTCGGACAGGGTAGAAGCCACCTTTTAGCTTGCCGCCTCTTAGAAAGCGTTTGTTCCCGTCAGGGTCGATAAATTGCAGCGACCAAGTTTCAGGCTCACCCTGCTCATTTAGGTGCTTGACGGGGATGATGATATTGTTACCCTCCATAAATACCCGTGGTAAGTATCTGATGGCTTCACTAATGCCCTTTCTATGAAAGTAAGGGTGCATTGGGCTTGCATATTTGGGTTCAATCAATACAGTGCGACCATTTACCCATTGGGTGCCAGCGGTATTTAACCGCTGTACAATGGCTTGAGCCTTCTCTTTGGTGAGCTGATACCGTTTTTCTTTTTCCGCCGCCTCTTGTTTTGCCTGTGCTGTTTTTTCTCTTTGCCGCTGTCTCTGTTCAGCTTTTAGCTTTTCGGCTTGCTGTGGCGATATGGGGGCGAATTTAAAGCCGTTTTGTTTGGCTTCATAAACCAATGAGGCAATAGTACGCCCACCATCGGCTTTAATGCTTTTCCAAGTGGCCAGAAAGTCAGCCAGCTTAAAACTCGGAGCGGTGGCACTCCAAGCTTGAGCGGCTTCCCTTCCCGATTCTCCAAACTCGGATTTAATCGCCATCAGATTTAAAACCCATTCGTCCCGTGGTGTATCAGCGGGGATATAGGCTAAAAGCTGTGGCAGTTGGTGAAGTTCTAGCCGCTGCATCTTACCGCCCCCGTTTGCCTTTGATGAGTTGACGGAGTTCGTCTATATCATGCTCCATGCCGATTATTGAGCGTTCGATATGCTCCAAAGCATGATTAACATTATTCTCTGTGCTACTAGCTTGACTGTTCGCATTTAATGCCATGTCTCGGACTTCTTCTAAATCACCTTCTAAGCCGTCTAATCGTCCTGTTAACTCTTCTAAATCCTCCACTCCATTAAAAAATAAGAAATGAAATACCGCATCCTGAACGGCTTGCCCTATTGGGCTGTCTGTATCGTCTATTTCACGAATTAAAGCCCGTTCAATTTGTAAGAGAGATTTAAACGACTCAATATTTACCAACTCTTTTTGTTGCTCTTCAGGTGTTAAGTTCCCACTCATCAGATTATAAGTTTCAAACTTTTTTTCTAATCGCTTATCCATGATTCACCCCCTTTGATCCTGTGCTTTAAGTTGGTTAATTTGAGTTTTCAGCTCTTCAATCCAATCTGCCAAATCATTTAAACGGACAGAAAGGTTATGATTGATACTCTCTAAATCCCCCTCACATAGTGTTGTTCCAATAAACAACTCCATTGCCATATAAAGCTGACTTTTATCGTTGTACAGCTCTTTTATCAATCGAGATTCAAAGGCTTTATAGGTTTGCATCTGATCAATGGTGCGATAAAAAGCCTGTTGCTCTTTGGGGGTGCAGGCTTTAAAAGCTGTCATAAGGTTTTCTAGGTTTGCGGTTTTTTCAGTCATGGTTATTCTCCTTTGGTTGATTGACTGGATTTAGTAGCAGTTGAATAGTGAAGGTCTAAGAGTTCGGTAATCGTGGCCGCTTCAGATTCAATGAACAGCCCGATAATGCCCGCATCGCTCATTGTAAAAACCCCTGAACTTTCGTCATTGGACGCTACAAACAATGCCCGCCCAATGGCTCCAAGTTGAACTAACCGTTCCTCTATATGCTGTTCACATTGCACGGACAGACTAAAAAGCTTTTCCCGCTCTAAGTCTGAATAAGGCACGCCATGCAGTGATTGAGTGTGCAGCTCTTCATAACTCATATTGGTTAGGCTCTGAAGTATTTTTCTCATGCTTGAACCCTCCACTCTAAACCGTGTAAATCAACCGCATAGGTCTTGATGCCTTGGTCAAACAAGAAGTGGTTAATCTCTTCCAGTGTGTCGAAAGTGAGCGGCTGATTATCTTTAGGGTCTAGCAGTATGGAGCTTTGCCCAGTGGACAGATACACGGTAAGGAAATAGGGACAATTCCCAGCAGGTGAGATGAGTGCGGTAAAGCCTTCTATGATGGCGTTAGGGTCTGCGTTTTTGAGGGTGAAGCTTGGATAGCTAGAAGTGGTGATGACGGCATTGGCACCGTGATGTGAAGTGTTGGACATGGCGTGTCCTCCTTGTAGTTTAGTTTGAATTTGCCCGCCTGAGTGTTCAGGTGGGCGGGTCTCAACTACCGCTACAAGACGGCTGCCCTTATTCCCTCGGTGAGGTCTTTTATTGGGGGCTATCAACCCGCCCATTTTGAAATTGGGCATTATGCCAGCAAGTTTCTGAAGTGCAGAAATTGCTAAAATTCCCAGTCCCGCTATGGGGTGAGAATTGGGCATAAAAAAAGCACGGTTTACGGCTGTGCTAAATGCCGCGTATAGTTTAGTAGTACCCGCATTATCGCCACCTTTGGGGGTGCGTGTCAAGGGGCAGGGGGGATTATGGGGGTGTGTTATAATCGTTTGCATCTTAGTTTCCTTTTGGAGTTTTTGCTATGGCGCAGGTCATCAACACGCACCAACTGTTTAATAAATTGAAAGAATGC
>JALUXI010000096.1 GCA_027019045.1 Piscirickettsiaceae bacterium
AGCCACATAGAGATCCAGCTTGCCTGTGGCATAGTAGTCCAAGAAAAAGAGGGGTTCTGCACCTTGAACAATCAAGTCATTGACGCACATAGCAACCAAATCGATGCCGACTTTGTCATGCTTTTCGCTATCGATCGCCAAGCGGAGTTTTGTGCCAACACCATCGGTACCACTCACCAATAAAGGATGTTTGTATTTGTGGATTGGAAGTTCAAACAGGGCACCGAAGCCACCCAAGGAGGCATTCACTTCAGGGCGAGCTGTGGCTTTAGCGATAGGTTTGATGAGATCGACAAGGGCGTTACCAGCGTCGATATCGACACCAGCATCTTTATAGCTGATAGAAGGGGTTTCGGTTGTCATAGTAAAAGTCTTTACAGATTGAAATGGCGGATATTATAACTGTTTATGCCATGGAATTTTAATTTTTGCAACAGCGTTTCGGTTATGATATTGCATTGTTGTTAAGGTATGAGAGGTGAGTATCTCCGTGTTTTTGTTTAATCGTTGCAATCAAGTTGGTATGACTATTTTATACCTCTTACTATTGAGTTTCTATTCACTATCGAGTCAGGCACAAACAGCATTAACAACGGATTTTTATCAAGTGGTATTGAAGTTGACACCTGAAACCTCAACGGAAACGATGCCAACTTCTTCGGCACAGCAATTGAATCGCTATTTAAAAGAAGGAATGTCCAAACTGTTAGTTAGGTTAACGGGGAGTCGCCAAGTATTAAAGGATGCGGCAACACAGCCACTTTTAAAAGACCCTAAGAAATGGTTGCAGCGTTATACTTTTCAGCCCCGCAAAGAGGAGGGGGTTGTGGTGGGGCAGAATCTGGTATTGGTGTTTGATCGCCAACGCATTTTGCAGTATTTTCAACAGGCGGGTTTAGTGATCTGGCCTTATCATCGTCGCCCTCATTTATTAGCACTGGGGACTTATGAAGTTGAAGGATTAAAAGTTCCACTGGATCAGCGGGGCATTGAGTCACATCTCAATTTGGATTTTCGTCCAGTCGCTGAAGCACTGGGTTTGCCTGTTGATGTGCCTGAGGAACTTACACCACTTTTGCCTGATGAAAATATTGAGGGAACGACAGATGAGACGACCTCTAAGGTTTCAGTAGATATTTCCCCTTTAATGTGGCAGAGTTTGCCTGAATTTGAAAGCAAGTTATCGCTTTTGCAAACCTTACTTTCAAATAAAGCTGAAGAGGGGGTGATTCTATTTAAGTTGAGGTCGCTGGGGGAGGGTTATCAATTAACTTATGAATTGTATGACAAGCAGTTTCAGCAGTTGCCTGAGCATTCCTTGCATGAAATTGTTTTACCTAAAACGATTCAATCTCAAAATTTAGAAAAGCTGTATCAGCAGATGATGAGCGAGGTGGTGGAGTATTTTTCTGAACCTTATCGAGCGCAAGCATCGGTTTTGGGTGAGGTGATTTTGAAGGTTCAACCTGACGCTTCAAAAAAAACGGCTTGGCAAACAGAACAGCTCTTTCAAACTGAGAAAATTTTAGCAGGATTGAAGCCCACACTCCATGATGTGAAATTAACGACCTTGACAAGTTATGAGGCGCAATTTGAGATTACTTATCAAGGGGCTTTTGAGGAGATGATAAAATTGTTAACGCAACGAGTGCCTTTATATCTAATTCAAGCGGATGCATTAACGGGTGTCCTCCAGATGCAATTGGCACCGATTCAGAATATGGTTCCCTCCCCCTCTGTAGACACCCCAGTTCAACAATCCATTGAGCAGCAGCTGAAGTTAGAATTTCAGCAAGCGGTTCAGAAAATGGAGTAAGACTGATGTTTGTGCAGATGCCTTTGAAGATTGAACTGCGGGATGAAGCGGCTTTTGAGACCTTTGTCTCCCCCAGTGAACAAGTGGCAGTGGCCTTGCATCATTTTCAGCAGAGCCTTGGCCAGCCAAGTGGCGAGGCGTTCTACCTTTTTGGTTCTGCGAGTGTTGGCAAAACACATCTTTTGCAGGCGGCTTGTCGGTATTTATCAAAACAGGGTAAGCAGACGGTCTATTTCCCTTTAGCTGATGAACATTTGCCTTTGATTCCTGATGTGTTGATCGGATTGGAGCAGGTGAGTTTGATCTGTTTGGATGATGTGGATCGGGTGATTGGCGATGCTTCTTGGGAGTTGGCATTGTCAAGTTTGCTCTCTAAAGCGGCGATTGCTGGGCACCAGGTGGTGCTCTCTGGTCATCAGCCTATGGAAACTTGGCAGTTTGCCACCACCGAATTGAATCGTTCCGTGCTGAATGTATTGCCCATTGCTTTGACGCCTTTAACGGAACCCGCAGATTTGGTTTTGGCATTACAAAAGCATGCAGAAAGAATCGGCCTGCAACTGCCCAAAGAGGTTGGGCGTTATTTGGTTAAGCAGTTTTCGGAGGATGTGGAGGAGCTACTTTCGGTGTTACAATTGCTGGCACAGCAAAGTTTAGTGGCTCAGCGTCGACTGACCTTGCCGTTTGTTAAACAAGTTTTAAAAGGTTCATAAATGAAAAAGATTTTAAGCATTATTGGTTTGATTGGTGGATTGTTGGTAGCGAGTCAGAGTCTGGCGGGCAAGCCTGTTGATGTTGACTTTGTGGATTTGGACGGACAGTCGGTTAAGTTGTCGGATTTTCGTGGTAAATGGGTGGTTGTGAACTTTTGGGCGACTTGGTGTCCACCTTGTAATATAGAAATTCCTGAATTGAGTTTTTTTCATGATCAGCATAAAGATAAGGATGCCGTCGTTTTAGGTGTGGATTATGAAGAGGGCGACCCTCAGCGGATTAAAGCTTTTATTAAAAAGAAAATGATCAATTATCCGATTGTGCGTTTGCCAGGAAAAATTGATGGGCGAACCACACCTTTTGGCCCTCTGAAAGGATTGCCCACGACCTATATGGTTTCACCGAAGGGTGTGGTAGTTGCCGCGAGAACGGGAATGGTGAATCAGAAAATGTTGGAAGATTTTTTAAAGAAAATGCAAGGTAGATAATTGTTATTTCTGAGGGGGAGGCATGCGTAAATTTTTGATAGGACTCTTATCATTTGTACTGCTTTATGGTCAGTCCTCGGCTTTTGCGAGTGAAGATTTTTTTGATGAAAGTTTTGGCAACTTTCAAGAAGAGTTAGCCGCAGCGAAAGCTTCGGGTAAGCAGGGGGTTTTTCTGTTTTTTGAAATGGATGAATGTCCCTTTTGCCATCGCATGGAGACCACTATTTTAAATCAACCAGATGTGATTGATTTTTATAAAAAGCACTTTGTGAACTTTGCTATCGATATCGAAAGCGGTGAGCCAATGGTGGATTTTCAGGGGCGGGAAACGACCTATAAAAATTGGGCAGAAAAAACTTTTCGTGTACGGGCAACGCCGACCATGATGATATTTGACCTGCAAGGTCATCCTTTAGTGAAATATATTGGCCCTACCCGTAATAAGCAGGAGTTCATTTGGTTGGGTCAGTATATTGTCAGTGGTGCGAATCAAAAAATGTCCTTTACCCGATATAAGCGTCAAATGAAACATCAGCAACAATGAGGCTTAAGAGATGAAAAAATCGGTGGGTATCAAGCAGGGAGTCTTTTCTCTTTTATTAGGGATGATGGCTTTCCCTGTTTGTTCTGCTGAGTCTAATTTGATGCTGTCTGATCTTGGCGATTTCAATCAACCAAGTGAACCGATTTCTGAAAAAAATGTCAAAACTCCCAGTCCTGGTGCACCAAATTTGACAAAACCAAAAGTGGATGTACCTTATGATGTGAATCAGACTTTAACCGTGGCTGATCTTTTCAAAGTGCCTGTTAAAAATGCCCCTTCGGTATTGTTAGCACAAGCAAAAATTGAACGATTGCAGGCGCAAGCCGCAGGTGTATCGGCTCAAAATAGCACACACCTCAATTTAGAAGGCCGACTTTCTTGGCGTGAATATCAAAATCAAGCACAAGATAATCCTCGTTTGGTATTACACCTCTCTAAAAACTTATATGATGGTGGACAATTGTCCCAAGCTAGGCAAGCAGCAGAGATTGCGGCTCAAGCGAGTGAGCAATCTTTGTGGTTAAGTTCAGGGCAGTATCGTCAGGCATTATTAAAAGCCTATTTTCAAGTGTTACTGGCTGATATGCAGTATCGTGTACTCAATGAACGCATGGCGGTGGTGTATGTGGGGTTGGATAAAGCCAAAGATCAGAATGAAACAGGAGAAGTTTCTGATATTGATTTGGCTAAAAAGCAGTATGACTATCAGCAGATTCTTACTCAAAGAAGTCAAGCAGAAATGGCACAGCGGCAAACCCGCTTGGCATTGGCTAATCTACTTGGTTTTCCTGATGCCATACCTGATAAGTTACAAGTGCCTAACTTAAAATCTATTCACCTAACCATACAACGGCTTCCAGCATTGGGAGTTTTGCAGAAGTTGGCTTTGCAGCGCTCCCCTGCATTACTGGCTTTACAAAAACAGGTTGCGGCAGCACAAGCCAAGATGGCTTCAGCCAAAGCCAAAGGCGGAAGTCGTATCAGTGCAGATGCTTGGGTAGGGGCTTTAAGTGCTTATCCAGAACGCTTTGAAGGGCACTGGAGACTTGATTTAAATATAGTGGCTCCTTTATATGATGCAGGAGAAAACAAGGCAGACATTGCTCAGGCAAGAGCCGGTTTGCATCAAGCATTAGCTCGGTTACAAGCTAAAACGCAACAGATTCGGGATGCAGTGTCTGCTGATTATTTTCAGCTTAAGTTAGCACAAAAGCAGCAGCAACAGAATCAAGCTTATGGTGATTATGCTGATCTCTATTTAGATTACAGCCGTGCTTTATATGAGTGGGAGGAGAAGACCGATTTGGGGGATGCGATGGTGCGATTGTCTGATGTGGATGCCCAGGCCTTAAAAACTGAACTAGAGATGGCACTGGCGTGGACAGATTTATTGTTGCAATTAGGGGTTGAACCTGCTCCTAATTGGCAGGTGCAGGCAGTTAAATCCCTATTTGCTCAGATGAAGTAAGTCTTATTGTTGAATAGGAGGTTCTTCTCTTGTTTGTACTTGAGCCATTTCGGCTTCTGTAAAGAGCTGATCAATGTCCTCTTTATTGTAGCGTTCATGACGATTGCACATCTCGTTGTGAATCACCACTTCTCCTTCTTTTTCAAGAATTTGATTAACCTCTTCTCGTCCTAGGTTGAGTAGCATCGCATCAATTTTGGCTTTGTCATGGAGGCACTCATATTGCACTACCTCTTCAGGGAAAAGCTCAACGGTCTCTTCATGGAAAAGACGATGCAATAGGTCTTCGGCTTTAAGGCTTAGAAGCTCTTCAGACTTAACTGTGCTGGCAAGGTGAGTCACTCGATTCCATGCATCGGCATCTTTTTCATCGGTATCAGGCATTTTTTGTAACAGTAAGCCAGCGGCAGCTTGCTCATCAGCCGCAAGCCAAAGTTTGGTTGGGAGCTGATCTGATTGGCTCATAAAGGTTTCAAATGCCTCAGCAACACTTTCTCCTTCTTGCGGTACATAGGATTGATAGAGGGTGTTAGTGTCATCATTTTCGAGCGTGACTAAAATTTGTCCACTGCCCATTAGTTCTTTTAAAGAAGCATTTTCTGGCAAGCTATCTTGGGTTTTAGCCACGCCTTTGATTTTTAAATCATGGGTCACTTCCACCACCAGTAGGCGTATAGGGCCTTCACCCATCATCTGCAAAGTCAACTTTCCACGGTGTTTCATACCACTGGCCAGCATCACAGAAACTGCCGTGAGTTCACCTAGAAATTGCGTCAGTACAGGTGGGTAGTGACGATCGGCAATCATCTCCTGCCAAGCATTGGTTAGGCGTAGGTGTTCACCACGGATATTGTGTTCTTTAAATAAAAATCGGTGTAAATGGTTCATTGTTCCTCCTGAAAGCTTTTTTATGAGTGCTTTATAGCGCCGCTTTGGCTTGCGTATCCGCATGGTATGATGAGCGAACCATCGGACCTGCGGCAACATGGGTAAAGCCCATCTCATAGCCTGCGGTTTCAACCGCTTTGAATTCTTCTGGTGTCCAATATTTTTTGACTGCTAAGTGGTAGTTGCTTGGTTGTAAATATTGGCCAACGGTCAACATTTCAACCCCGTGATTTCTTAAATCTTGCATCACTTGAAGTAACTCGTCAAAAGTTTCCCCCAGCCCCACCATCAGGCCTGATTTGGTAACTACTTCTGGCTTGAGGGTTTTGTAGCGTTGTAGGAGATCTAAAGAGGCTTGATAGTCGGCACCAGGTCGGGCTTCTTCATACAGCCGTGGCACGGTTTCTAAATTATGGTTGAGAACATCAGGTGGGGTTTCTGCAAGGGTGTTAAGGGCAACGGTGAGTCGCCCTCTAAAGTCAGGCACTAAGATTTCCACTTTTGTCTCTGGGGCGTGCTGGCGAATTTCTGTAACACACTGTGCAAAGTGTGCAGCACCACCATCTCTTAGGTCATCTCTATCCACCGAAGTGATGACGACATAGTTGAGGTGCATTTTGAGAATGGTTTTGGCAAGGTGTTCGGGTTCGTTTTGATCCAGTGGACGAGGGCGACCATGGGTGACATCACAGAAGGGACACTTTCGGGTGCAGATGTCGCCCATAATCATAAAGGTTGCGGTGCCGTGTCCAAAGCATTCGCCGAGGTTGGGGCAGGAGGCTTCTTCACAGACGGAGTGTAGATTATTTTCTCGTAGAATTTGTTTGATTTCGCTGACCCGACCAATGTGTTGTGCTTTTGGAAGCTTGGCCTTAATCCAGCGAGGTTTTTTGAGCTTGGGCGCTTCAGGATCAGGGCGGTGTTTGAGCGATTTAGTCTTATAAGCCCCTTTAGGCATTTCGGCATTTTGTTGTTTGAGACTTTTGGGCTTGATTTGATCCAGCGGAATTTCTTGGTAGTTAGGGGCATTCATTGTGCATTCAGCTCGCTTTTTATGATTTGGAGTAAATCGGTTTGGACATTTTGGATGGATGTTTTTGGAATCAGGGCTTTCAGTTGGGTCATCTGCATGCCTTCCAAACCGCATGGGTTAATGGCTTGAAATGGGGTAAGGTCCATATCGACATTCAGGGCTAATCCATGATAGCTTCTCTGTTTGCTGATTTTCAGTCCTAAGGAGGCGATTTTTTGACCATTAACATAGACACCAGGGGCATCGGCTCGGGCATGGGCTTTAATATTGTATTGAGCCAAAAGCGTGATTAAACTCTGCTCCATTAAAGTGACCAGCTGCCGAACCCCCATTTTACGCCGTTTAAGGTCAATCAGAAAGTAGATAATTAACTGGCCAGGGGCGTGATAGGTAATCTGACCGCCTCGGTCGGTTTGAATAAGGGGAATCTTAGGGTCAGGGTTGAGCAGATGTTCAGGTTTGCCATTGAGACCTTGGGTATAGATCGGTGGATGCTGCACAACCCACAGTTCATCGGATGTGTCGACCTCTCGTTGTTGGGTGAATGCTTGCATTGCCTGCCAGGTGTCAAGGTAGGGCTGTTGGCCGAGTTCTCGAATGATTAAAGTGGCAGGCATAGCGGGACTGGGGATTTTGAGAAAATCTACAGCGTCATCAGAACATCGGGATGTTCTTTGAGGTCAGCGTAAATGGCGTGGAGTTGCTTTAGGTTTTCGGCGGTGAATTTGACATTGACCGAGGTGAATTTGCCGTTTTTAGAATCATTGGTACGGACGGCCCCTTTTTCTAGACCTGGCACATGTTTTTGGGTGATGTCAAAAACGGTATCGATAAATCCCTCTTCATTTCTGCCCATCGCTTTGAGTTCAAATTCACAAGGGAAGTCGTAAAGCGCTTCATTGTCAGGTGTATGCAGATCTTTGGTATCTGGGTCTTGTGCATTGGTGGGTTGCTTTTCATCTGTCATCGGTGAGCCTCCAAAAATTGATTTTTAAAGTTTTGGTAGTGCTGTTTAAAAGTTTTCCAAACTTCCCCAGGCTTGCCTGTGCCAACAGGTTGACCATTGAGTTGGGTGACGGGGAGTGCCTCTTTGGTGGAACTGGTGAGCCAAATCTCGTCAGCATGCGCTAGGTCACTTGGGAGTAGCTCGGTTTCATGAAGGGGGAAGTGATGTGCTTTGGCAATGGCTTCAATCACTTGGCGAGTAATCCCAGGGAGAAGTTTATTGCCCGTCGGCGGGGTGAAGAGTTCGCCATTTTTTACCATAAAGACATTACTGGCAGTGCCTTCAGAAACGGTCCCATCTCGGGCGATCAGAATGGCATCATCGGCTCCAGCCTGTTTGGCGGCGAGTTTCATCATCACATTGGGAAGAAGGGTGATCGCTTTAATGTCGCATCGAAGCCAGCGAATATCTTCCAGTGTAATTACTTTAATGCCATTTTGTAAAACTTGCTCAGGGATCGGTTTAAGCGGGTTAGTATAGGCATAAACAGTAGGGGTGAGGTTCTCTTCTGGCAGATGTTCTCGGTGAAGCTGGATACCTCGAGTGACTTGTAAATAGAGAAACTGATCTTCCCATGGATGTTTTTCTATCAAGCTTTCACAGAGGATTCGCCATGCTGAATCCGCCATGGGGTTGGGGATTTGAGTGGCGGCAAGACTATTTTTAAAGCGTTGCAGGTGGGCATCAAACTCAAAGATTTTGCGTTGATAGACGGGAATCACTTCATATACACCGTCTCCAAATAGAAAACCACGATCTTGCGTGGAGATGCACGCCTCGTCAATGGGGCAGAAATGACCGTTAATATAGGCAATTTGCTGTGTCATCTCTGCGTCCTTATAGCCCAATCATGGCGAGGAGTGATTGGAAAAGTTGTTTAATCTGATCGGTCAAGCGTTTAAAAAAGGAGCCTTGTTCCACTTCGTCCAGTGCGACCAAAGGTCTTTCGGCAATGACTTTTTCATTCAGTGTGACTTTTAAGTTGCCAAGTTTCTGCCCTTTTTTCACAGGGGCTTTAATATCGGGTTGGACATCGGTCTGTTTTTGGATGAGTTTGAATTGCCCTCGTGGCGTGGTGACATAGAGATCTTGAGTCAGGCCAAGACCAACCGTATCTCGTTTGCCTTCCCAAACGCGAGCTTCAACAATGCGTTGACCTGCTGAATAGAGTTTGTGCGTTTCAAAGAAACGGAAGCCGTAGTTGAGGAGTTTTTGGCTTTCTCTCACTCGTTTGGCGGCACTGTCTGTACCGAGCACGACGCTGATTAAACGCATATCGCCTCTTTTGGCGGAAGCGACCAAGCAGTAACCTGCGCTATTGGTATGACCGGTTTTCAGTCCATCGACACTTTCATCTTGCCATAGGAGCTTGTTGCGGTTGTATTGGGTAATGCCGTTGTAGGTGAATTTTTTTGTAGCATAGATTTTATACTGTTCTGGGAAGTCATGAATAATGGCGTGCGCAAGGATAGCGAGGTCTCGAGCTGTGGCATGATGCCCTTTATGAGGCAGTCCTGTGGCATTTTGAAAATGGGTATTTTTCATCCCAAGCTGTTTGGCATAGCGATTCATCAGCTCGGTAAAGGTCTCTTCTGAGCCGGCAATATGTTCCGCAAGTGCGACGGTGGCATCATTGCCAGACTGGATATCCATGCCTTTAATCAGGTCGCCCACTTTGACTTTTTTGCCCACTTCAATAAACATTTTCGAGCCAGGCATCTGCCAAGCTTTTTTGCTGATGGTGACTTCATCATCAAGGTGAATATTGCCTTGTTTGAGTTCGTTATAAACGATATAGGCGGTCATCATTTTGGTTAGGCTGGCAGGCTCGACTTTTTTATCAGGATTTTTGCTGGCCAAAATCGCACCGCTATCATAATCCATCAAAATATAAGCTTTGGCGGCAATGGGCGGTGGAGAGGGTACGACATGCGGAACGGGTGGGTTCTTGATTGTATCTGGCTGGGGCATTTCGGCTTGGACAAGGTTGCTCAAGAATAATGAGAAAAATGTCAAAAAGGGTAAAAGGAATTTCATAGTTAAGTCTGTCCTGTTGATTGAGTCATTGAGCAAAAATGAAAGGCGTAATTTACCATATTTCGGTAAAAAACAGAATTGCTCAAGTCAGATTTCCATTATTTCGCCAGCATTTTCTTATGGGTGTGAATGGACATCAAAATTCCAAAGCTAATCATCAGGGTGACCATGGCACTACCGCCATAACTGATAAGCGGCAGAGGAAGTCCAACAACGGGTAGGAGTCCGCTGACCATGCCGATATTGACAAAGATATAAACAAATAGTGTCATGGTCAGGCTGGCCGCCACGAGGCGAGTGAAGTTGTCTTGGGCTCGACTGGCAATATAAAGTCCTCTGCCAATGACGAAAGTATAAAGGAGGAGTAACAACCCAACGCCAATGAGTCCGAATTCTTCAGCATAGACAGAGAAGATAAAATCGGTGGTGCTTTCGGGGAGAAAGTCTAGGTGAGCTTGCGTACTGCCCATAAAGCCTTTACCTTCCAGTCCTCCCGAACCAATGGCAATTTTGGACTGAATGATATGATAGCCTTTGCCCAGCGGGTCACTTTCGGGATTAAGGAAGGTGAGTACGCGTTGTTTTTGGTAGTCGTACATAAAGTGCCATGCGATGGGTGCTGAAAGAATGGTGGTGGCGATTGTGCCTAAAATGATTTTCCAGGGAAGCCCTGCAAAATAGATGACGAAAAGGCCGCTCATTGCAATGAGGAGTGAGGTGCCTAGATCGGGTTCAACCACGATGAGTCCTGCGGTTAATGCAATCATGCCACCGCCTTGAAGCAGTTTTTTTGTGGAGGGTGGGAAGGTTTCGTAAGCATAGAGCCAAGCGACCATCATGGGAAGTACCAGTTTCATCAATTCGGAAGGTTGGAATTTGATAACACCAAAGTCTAGCCAGCGTTGAGCGCCTTTGCCAATATGACCAAACAGGAGGACGGTTACCAGCATTAAAATGCCGATGAAGAAGAGCCAGGGGGTAACCATACTCATAAAGTGGGGGGGGATTTGAGCAAAGATAATCATCAGTATGAGTGCCAGTGTGATGCGAATTAGGTGGTTCTGAATAATGTGTGGATTGCCATCGGAGGCGCTGTAAACCACTATAGTACTTACAGCCAGTAGTGCTATCACGCCGAGTAGAAGCCATGGATCAAGATGCAGGCGAGCTATCCAGCTTTTGTTAGGTCGATAGACATGTTGTTTTTGATGAAGGGGTATTTTCATGGTATTGAATTCAGTGTTGTCTTGTGTAAAAAGGGGGTGTCTGTGCAGTGCTGTAAATAGTATTTGGCGACTTTAATCCCTAAAGGAGCGGCTTTGAGTGAACTGTTTTCAACAATCACGCTAACAGCAATTTGTGGCTTTTTGACCGGAGCAAAACCGATAAATAGGGAGTGGTCTCGTAGGCTTTTTTTGATATTGTTGGCATCATATTCTGCATCTTTCAAACTAAATACCTGTGCCGTTCCTGTTTTACCCGCCATGGTAAAGGGGAGGTGGTGGGCGTATTTGTGGGCGGTACCGTGAACACTGTGCAATACATGGGTCATGGCTTTTATGACAGTATTCCAGTTGTGAATGTCCTTAATCGGAATTTGCTGTGGAGTATCGCTCTCTTCTGTTAAAGGAGGGGGTTGAATATTGAGGTGTGGGCGGACAATTTGACCATGGTTGGCTAAAATGCTAGTGGCCTTAGCCAATTGGAGCGGGGTGGCGAGCATATAGCCCTGTCCAATAGCGGCAATCACGGTTTCTCCACGATACCAAGGTTTGCCTTTGGTGGCTTTTTTCCAAGCTTGGGAGGGAAGAATCCCTGATGCTTCTTTAGGAAGATCAATACCCGTTTTGTGTCCAAAGCCGAATGGGTAAAGAATATCATGCAGCGTATCAATTCCCATTTTAAGTGCAAGATCATAAAAATAGGTGTCGCATGATTGGGTAATGGCGGTATCAAGATCGACAAGCCCGTGTCCACGGCGTTTCCAGTCACGATAGCGATGTCCTGCAAACTCTAAATAGCCTGGGTCGTAAATCTTTTTTTGTGCAGTGGTTAATCCCCTTTCTAAAGCGCCGAGTGCGACAAATGGTTTGACCGTTGAACCAGGGGGGTACTGCCCATTGATGGCTCGATTGATAAAGGGTTTCTGTTTGTTATGAAGTAGACGGTTGTAATTGATTTGACTAATGCCATCAACAAATAGATTGGGGTCGTAGGTGGGTTGACTGACATAAGCGAGGATTTCTCCATTCGTCGGATTCATCGCAACAATTGCTCCCTTTTTTCCCGCAAGTAGGCTTTCAGCATATTTTTGAAGGCGAATATCAATGGTCAGTTGAATATCTTGTCCAGGTACAGGAGGGACTGCGCTGAGTTTTCTGAGTACCCGTCCTTTGGCATTGGTTTCAATATATTGCAGGCCCGGTTTGCCGTGCAATTGTGTTTCATAAAATTTTTCAATGCCAGATTTACCAATGGAGTCGGTGCCTCGATAGATTTCAGGATCGAGTGTTTTGAGTTCATCCATATTGATGCGGCTGACATAGCCAATGGCATGGACAGCGGTGCTACCGAAGGGGTAGTAGCGTTTCAGTCGGGCGGCCAGTGTGATACCTGGTAATTTGTGTGTGTTGACTGCAATCACTGCGGCTTGTTTTTCGGTTAAGTAGAAGGGACTGAGGGTTTGATTGAAGGTATTGGTATGGCGCATATTTTGAGCAAATTTAGCCATTTTTTTCTCAGAGATACTGGGAAGGAGTGTTTGAAGTTGCTTCACTAAGGCGTCAATATCCATGTGGCGTTCACGGGTGAACTTGAGAATATAGGTTGGCTGATTATCTGCAAGTAGAGTGTGGTTGCGGTCATAAATTTTACCACGCGTTGGAGGGATCACTGTGAATGAGATGCGGTTTCCTTCTGCCATGCTGTGATAGTGATTGAAGCTTAGGATTTGTAGATAGATCATTCGACCTAAAATGATGGCAAAGCAGAGGAGTACAAATATAAAGGCAATCCAAAGGCGCTGTTTAAACAGATATTTTTGTTTTGAATTTTCTTGTTCATCTAAAAAGTGTTGAGGAGACAGCATAGCAATTTAAATTAGTTGGCGCGCTGTAAGAGCAATTGGTAAAGGAAGGCTAAGATTGGCCAGATCAAGAGTGTGGTTAAGGGAGAGGTGAGCCAATATAGCCATTCTGAGGAAGTCGTCAAACTTGGTTGTAGAAAGAGCCAAAGCCCGCCTTGATAGAGGTAGAAAAGAGGAATCAGTGCCAAAGCTTGCTGAAAGAGGGAGACGCTACGAAATTGTAAGCGGAAGCGTAAAAGGATAAAAAGCAAAGTGCTGAATAATAAGGCATGAACCCCCAGTGTACTTTGGGTGAGGGTGTCGTACATCAATCCGAGTAAAAAAGCAGAGGGGATGAAGGTCGCATTGAGGTTAAAGTTACTCCAATATAGCACGGTGAGCAGGCTGATAGAGGGGAGCCAGTACAGCCAGTGTGAGCTGATCAGCATGGCATCCAGAATAATAGCAAAAAGATAGCTTCCCAAAACGAGAGAAGAGGGAGGAGGTGTGTTGATGGCACTTGTATGTGTCATTTGGTTTGACTCTGTCTAGGTTTGGTGAGAACTAATACTTTGTAAGTACTGGTGATTTTGGCAATGGGGTGTGCGGTGACTTCTAAATAGGGGGAGGCAGGTTGTGCGGTAATATGATCAATTTTTGCAACAGGGAAGCCTAGCGGAAAGACACCGCCTAGGCCAGAACTTTCGATTAAGTCGCCCACTTTTAAGTTACTATGTTGAGGGATAAAATCTAATTTGAGTTTGTCATGCCCTATCCCTGTGAGCATCCCTCGTTGACCTGTACGGCGGATGCGGACGGGCATTTGGTGGTCTGGATCGGTAATCAAAAGGACTCGACTGCTAAAAGGGGTGACGGTTGTAGTTTGTCCGAGAATCCCTTCGCTGTCAACCACGGCTTGTCCTGACTGAATATGATCTAATTTTCCTTTATCTATTTCTAAATATTGAGAGAAAGGGAGGCGGCTAGAAAAAATGACTTCGGCAATTTGTGGTTGATAGTGTACCAGTGTGGCAGTTGTGCCTAATAGTTGTTGTAGGCGTTCGGCTTCAGTTTGATAGTGGGAAAGTGCCAAAATTTGTTCTTTTAGCAGTAAATTTTCAGTGTGCAGTTTTTGGTTTTCTTGTTTAAGACGATCAAGCGGTGTTTGGCTATGTTGTAACCATAAAGAGAGTTGTTCGGGATAGTGAGCAATCTCTTCTAAAGGGATGACAAGGGTGGTTAAGGTGGCATGTAGTGTCTCAGTATAGCGACCATAATGGTCGGCTAACATGAGCGCCACACTGAGCAAAAAAGCAATCAAAAAATGATTGCCCTCTTTTTTGGGAAGTGAACTATAGGAAGCGATGGTTGAACCCCTTTATGAGTGATTTACTCAAAAGAGAAGACTTCCATGGTGCCATTGCGATCCATCATTTCCAGTGCCATGCCACCCCCTCTGGCGACACAAGTTAAAGGGTCGTCAGCAACCAAGACAGGAACACCTGTTTCTTCACTTAGCAAGGTGTCTAGGTTTCTCAATAAAGCCCCGCCTCCTGTTAGAGAAATACCCTCTTCTGCAATATCGGCACCGAGTTCAGGCGGGGTGTTCTCAAGTGCTGTGCGAACGGCACTGACGATTTGAGCAAGGGGTTCTTGGAGTGCTTCAAGTACTTCATTGCTGTTCAGTGTGAATCGGCGGGGAGCGGTTTCGGCAATATTGTTTCCAAGAATTTCAATGGTTGAAGGCTCCACTTCGTGATAAGCTGTACCAATCTCTTTTTTGATGCGTTCGGCAGTGGTTTCGCCAATGACCATGCCGTAGTTACGACGAACATATTTAATAATCGCATCATCAAATCGATCTCCCCCGACTTTAACAGAGTCAGACCAGACAATCCCATTTAAAGAGATGGTAGCCACTTCAGTGGTACCTCCACCAATATCGACCACCATGGTACCTTTGGCCTCATTCACAAGCTTGCCAGCACCAATGGCAGCAGCCATGGGCTCTTCAATAAGAAAGACTTCTCGTGCACCAGCACCCGCGGCAGATTCACGAATGGCACGGCGTTCGACTTGTGTCGAGCCACAAGGTACGCAGACCAGTACACGAGGACTAGGTTGGAAAAAGCGGGCTTCATGGACTTTGCGAATAAAGGCTTGCAACATTTTTTCAGTGACTTCAAAGTCAGCAATGACGCCGTCTTTTAAGGGACGGACGGTTTGAATTTTTTTGTTTTCTTTGCCGAGCATCTGTTTTGCTCCTTCACCGACAGCGACGATGGAGCGGGCATTCTGATGACCATCAAAGTTATTGCGAATGGCGACAACAGAGGGCTCATTTAAAACAATGCCCTTGTCACGGACATAAATAAGGGTGTTGGCTGTACCTAGGTCAATAGACAGGTCGTCAGAGAAAAGGCCAATGATTCTACGAAACATGCGAAGTCATCCTCGTGTATAAGCGTTTTGATAATTGATGTATTTTAACCGACTTATTCGATAGAGATTTAAAAAATAGAGGGTAAAAATATGGTAAATTATGCGGCTTACCATTCCTAGGAGAGGAACCATGTCTTTAGGTAGAGATGATGTAGAGAAAGTGGCCAATCTTGTGGCCTTGCAAGTGGACGCAGCGCAAGCCGATCAGATGACTCAGCAGTTGAATAATATTTTAGACCTGTTTGCTCAGATGCAAGCGGTAGAGACGGATGAGATTGCGCCTTTGGCACATCCACTGGAGCAGGTACAGCGTTTACGAAAAGATGCTGTGACCGAACAGAATATTCGTGAAAAGTTGGCGGCAGTTGCCCCTGCTTTTGACCGTGAGAAAGGGGTCTATTTAGTGCCCCAAGTGATTGAGTGAGTCAAGCATGCATAGATTAACGATTAAACAGATGAGCGAAAAGCTCCGCAGTGGTGAGATTACCAGTGTTGAGTTGACCCAGCACTATTTGGATCGTATTGAACGACTGGATCCTGAATTAAACGCCTATGTCACGGTGACCCCTGAATTGGCATTAGAGATGGCTAAGCAGGCAGATGAGCTGATTGCTAAAGGCGAAGGTAGCCCTTTGACAGGCATACCACTCGCGCATAAGGATATTTTCTGTACCGAAGGGGTAAAAACCACCTGTGGCTCCAAGATGTTGGACAACTTTATCTCCCCTTATGATGCCCATGTGGTGGAACAGCTCAAGCATGCTGGCTTTCCGATTTTGGGGAAAACCAATATGGATGAGTTTGCCATGGGGTCTTCTACCGAGAGTAGCTATTATGGACAGACAAAAAATCCTTGGGATTTAAAGGCCGTACCAGGCGGCTCTTCAGGGGGTTCAGCGGCGGCTGTGGCAGCGGGACTTGCTCCTTGGGCAACAGGTTCTGATACAGGTGGATCGATTCGTCAGCCCGCTTCTTTCTGTGGGATTACGGGGATTAAACCGACTTATGGTGCTGTTTCTC
>JALUXI010000097.1 GCA_027019045.1 Piscirickettsiaceae bacterium
TGCGGATCTACCATTTATGTCCGATTATGACCTGCCAAGCTTGATGCAAAGTGCGGCTCGTTTGATTAAAGAAGGTGGAGCCAATATGGTGAAGTTGGAGGGAGCGGAAAGAGTCATTCCGATGATTGTTGCTCTGTCTGACTTAGGGGTGCCTGTTTGCGCACATTTGGGGCTATTGCCGCAGACTGTTTTGAAAAATGGGTATCAAGTGGTGGGACGGGATGGTTCATCGGCAGAAATTTTAATGCAGCAGGCATTTGAAGTGGAAGCGGCAGGGGCGGAGATGCTGGTCTTGGAGTGTGTGCCGAGTGAGTTGGCAGCAAAAATTGCCAGATCTTTGGGTATTCCTGTGATTGGCATTGGTGCGGGTGTTGAAACCGATGGTCAAGTGTTGGTTTTGACCGATATGCTTGGATTAACAGTTGGCAAAACGCCCAAATTTAGCAAAAACTTTTTAGCGGAAGCTGAGAGTATTCAGCAAGCATTGAAAAATTATGTTCAAGCGGTGAAAAATGCTAAATTCCCCAGTCCAGAGTATGAAATCTAGCGGCATGAACTCGTTTTCGACGATTGCTGACATCCGACAGCAGGTTTTGGCGTGGAAGCGACAGGGTTTGAAGGTGGGGTTTGTACCGACTATGGGCAATCTACATGCTGGGCATTTGAGTTTGGTAGAATTGGCTCAACAGCAGGCGGATAAGGTGGTGGTCAGCGTCTTTGTGAACCCGTTGCAGTTTGGGCCGAATGAGGATTTTGAGCAATATCCGCGTACTTTAGAAGCTGATCAGGCTGCGTTGGAAGCAGTTGGGTGTGATGCGCTTTTTGCGCCATCTGTGGATGAGATGTATCCAGAAGGCGCTTTGCAAACCCGAGTCTGTGCGAGTCCTGAATTGGCGAATATTTTAGAAGGCGCACAACGCATAGGTCATTTTGATGGCGTGACGACGGTAGTGGCAAAGCTATTTAATATTGTGCAGCCTGATTTAGCGGTATTTGGACAGAAGGATTACCAGCAGTTTTTAGTGATTGAGCAGATGGTCAAAGACTTGAGCTTTGCCGTTGAGTTGGTACGGGCACCGATTGCACGGGATCAAGATGGCTTGGCTTTAAGTTCTCGCAATCAATATTTGTCATCTGAACAAAGAGCGATTGCCCCTCTGCTTTATCAACAGCTTCAACAGCTCCGTTCTCAAATTCCTCCTTTGTTAGAAAAGGGGGATTTCACTCAGGTCAAGTCTTTATTAGCACAGGCCAAACAGTCATTGTTAGCGGCAGGTTTTGATCAGGTGGATTATCTCTCTTTGCATGATGCAAAAAATCTTAAAAAATGTTCTTCAAATTCTCACTCTTGCATACTTCTTGCTGTGGCTCGTCTAGGTCAAACACGACTGTTAGATAATATTTTAGTTTAGCCTAGGTTTAATTTTTATGAGCATCGCCACGCTGCTTGGCTTTATTGTGGCCATTGGTATTGTCATTACTGCCATGGCAATGGGTCCTTCCATTTTGATGTTTGTCGATGTGCCTTCTATGCTGATTGTCATAGGAGGAACAGCGGCGACAACCCTTGTCCGCTACTCCATTTCTGAAGTAGGGAATGCGTTCGCTTTGCAATTTAAAGTCCTTAAAATTGGGTCTGAAGATAAAGATATTACTTCTTTGATTGATAAAACAGTGGAGATGCTCCAAGTTTCTCGCAAAAAAGGGATTTTGGCGTTAGAAAACTATGATGTCGATAATGAGTTTTTTCAGCGTGGGATTCAGATGTTGGTGGATGGTTATAAGCCTGAGCAGGTAAAAAAGATTTTGCAAGAAGAGCATGATCTCTATATGAAGCGTTCTGACATTGGTGCGGGCGTGTTTTCAGCCATTGCCGATACGGCACCTGCTTTTGGGATGATTGGCACCTTGGTGGGGTTGGTGCAGATGTTGGGGAACTTGAGCGATCCCAATGCAATTGGACCTGCGATGGCGGTGGCTTTGTTGACGACGCTTTATGGCGCGATGATTGCGCAGCTTTATGCCAGCCCTGTGGCGGATAAGATTAAAATGACCGCCGAAGAAGCTGAATTTCTGCATCAATTTATTATTGAGGCGGTGGATACGATTGCCCAAGGGGTCAATCCTGGCATGGCGAAGGATATTTTATCTGTGTATTTACCTGGTGGGGCGAAAGCGAAGCAAGCGGAAAAGGAGTAAGCCATGGCAAAAAAGTGTCCGCCTTGCAAAGAAGCCCCAGGTTGGTTGACGACCTTTTCGGACTTAATGTCGTTGTTAATGACCTTTTTTGTTCTGCTCTTCTCCATGTCCAGTGTGGATGCTAAAAAGTATGAACAGGCAGTACAGTCACTCTCCGAAACCCTAGCAGGGGGGAAGGGTTTTTCACCCGAACAGCAAGCCTATTTTAATTCCTCGAATTCCCCTGCAACCCAAAACGCTCCACGAACGGCCAAGGAAAGTTTTATTGATGAGCTTAAGCCACTTTATGAAAGTTTGATTGAAACTTATCAGAATAGTGGTCGTGACGGTCAACAGATTAAGATGGTCTTGGATAAAAAGAAGGGATTGATTCGGATCACCTTTCCTGAATCCATCTCTTTTGATCCAGGGCGGTCGGCGTTAAAACGAAAGTTTCGTTATCTTTTGCATAAATTGTTTCTGCTCAAAGATGAACCCATTCATGTGATGGTTGTCGGTCATACTGATAAACGCCCAATCCATGGAGGGCGTTTCCGTTCAAACTGGGAGCTCTCCGCCGCCAGAGCCGCCGCAGTGGCGGATGAATTGATTGAATCGGGCATTTTTAAACCTCAACAGGTAGAAGTCGTCGGGAAAGCCGCTACAGAACCAGTTGATCCAAGAGACACCCCAGAGGCCTATGCCAAAAACCGCCGTGTAGAGATTTTGGTGAAACCCAATCGGTTGCAACAACAGAAAGTGATTCAACAAGTTAAGCAGCTTCAAAACACTCTCTAATCTGTGGAAGTACCTGAAT
>JALUXI010000098.1 GCA_027019045.1 Piscirickettsiaceae bacterium
ACTTCGATTGTCGATCCTTCCAAACGCCAAGCGTTTGTTGATGCGCTGAGTGGCGAAGCGCCTGCAGAGAAAAGTGGAGGGAATAATATTGTTATGGATAAAACCGCCGCTCAGCAGGAAGAGGTGGTTAAGCCGATTGTCATGGAGAAGAAACCACCGATTACGCCAGAAGAGATTCAGAAGGTGATGAAAAAGTTGGATCCCAAGGCGATTACGATTGAAGATACTGATACTTACACCAAAGTGACATTGCATTCGGATAGTTTCTTTGAAAGTGGGCGCGCCACCATCAATGATAATATTTTAGAAGAGTTGGAAAAGCTGGGAGAAAGTCTAGCAGGGCGTGGGCAGAAAACTTATATTACGGGATACACAGACAGTGTGCCAATCAGTACTTTACAGTTTCCTTCCAATTGGGAACTCTCTGCAGCCCGTGCGGCAGCTGTGGCACGCACCTTTATCTATATGGGCATGGATAAGAAGCTGATTACAATAGAAGGGCGTGCGGATAATGACCCCATTGCACCGAATTCTACCGCCTATGGTCGTTCACTTAACCGACGGGTAGAAATTGTTTTGGAAAAGCCCGTGAAACTCAATCGTCGTCGCTCCCAACAACCTGAAGAGATGACTAGACTTGTCCCGCCTGATCGTCGCTAGCCTAGGTGGAAATTATGAAAAAAGGGCTTTAACAGTCGGTATTACAACGGCAATAACAAGAATACCAACTCCCCATTGTATGATTTTTAAATCAGCTTGAAATTGTGCAAATCGATTTTCTAGCTGGTTTAAATGTTCTTGGTTGTCCAAAATTTCTTGCTTGAGCTCTTCTTTGACCACAAATAAATCTTTTTTTGTGGCCAGTTGCGATTCCGCAAATTCATTAAAAACACGCTTATTTTCTTGTGCTAAGGCTTCAGCTTGTTCAGCAGTAAACCCTTTGGCTTCTAAAGCTTTAGCATATTCTAAAGTATCAAAACTAATGGCACTACTCATGGATGTGTCCTAATGGCAAATTGATATTGCTATCATTATATCATTCGAGTGCTTTGTATGAGGTGGTTACAAAGATAAAAAAGCTAAAATGTCCCAGCCCTTCGTTGTTAGGTACACCTTTTATTCAGGTTGGCAAATAGGACAGTGGGGGTCGGGTTTGAGGTTGAGGGTGCGGATCATCATGGTGTAGGCATCTATCAGCATCAGTTTGCCGTGGAGAGTGGGGAGATTGAGTAGCGCTTTAATTGCTTCAATCGCTTGCATACTGCCCACCATGCCAACGACGGGGGCGAGTACGCCGTTTTGAGAGCAGGTCATTTCGGCTTCACTGCTAGGTTTGTACAGGCATTGATAGCAAGGGCCACCAGCTTGTCTAAAATCGAAGGTACTCAGTTGTCCTTCCCAGCGAATGGCCGCACCTGATACCAGAGGGGTTTGCGTTGCATGGCAAGCTGCATTGAGGGCAAATCGGCTGTCAAAATTATCGGTGCAGTCCAAAACCACATCTGCCTCATCAATCAATTTTTGAAGTGCTTCTGCATTTTGCGGCACTTCGGTCAGTGTTTCAATTTCTATAAAGTGATTCAGGGCTTGTAAGGTCTGTTTGGCTGAATCAACTTTATTTTCGCCAATACGGGCTTCGGTATGCACCACTTGGCGTTGTAAATTGGAGTCATCTACTTGATCAAAATCCACCAGCGTGAGTTTACCCACCCCCGCCGCAGCAAGATAGAGGCTAGCAGGGGAGCCAAGCCCACCGAGACCAAAGATGATGGCGTGGCTGGCTTTCAGTTGGCACTGTCCTGCATAGTCTATTTCTGGAAGGAGGATTTGACGGCTGTAGCGGCTGAGTTCCGCATCATTGAGTTCAGTGGTTTGGTTTGTGGTCATGATAGCTGTCCTAATGTGATTCTGGGGTGGTCTGCGTAGTCATTTAAGGTTTCAATTTGGTGGAATCCTGCTTGTTGGAAGAGGTGTTGTACCGCCTCTTTCTGATCATAGCCATGTTCAACAAGTAGCCAGCCTAATCCATTTTCGGTGTTTAAATGGCTGGGGGCTTGATGAATAATCGTTTCCAATTCGGCTAGCCCTTGCTTTTCGGCGGTGAGGGCGGTGAGAGGATCAAAACGCACATCGCCTTGTGTCAGATGCGGGTCGTTTGGATCAATATAGGGTGGGTTGCTACAAATCAGATCAAAAGTTTGGGAAGCTTCAACCGCCTCAAACCAACTGCCTTGGGCAAATTGGACGGGTAGATTTAATCGTTGGGCATTGAGTTGAGCAATTTGCAAGGCGTGTGGGCTAAAATCGGTTGCAGTGATTTGAGTGTTGGGCAGTTCTGATGCCAATGCTAAAGCAATGGCACCTGTCCCTGTGCCTAAATCGAGAAGGGATAAATTTTGAGAGCAGGACTGGGGATTCTGGAAATTTTCTGCAAATTTTGGTTTTTTTTGCAGTAAGTTTAAAGCCGTTTCCACCAGCAATTCGGTTTCGGGGCGAGGAATGAGAGTGTCGGGGGTGACTTTAAGTGGCAGTCCCCAGAACTCTTTTTCGCCAAGAAGATGGGCGATGGGGTGACCTGCGGTGCGTTGAGCGATGAGAGTGTGAAACTGCTGTTGTTGAAAAGGGGTGAGGGGTTTTTCAGGCCAGGTATAGAGATAGCTGCGAGGCTGTTGTAGTGAGTGCATCAGTAACAGTTCGCAATCCAGAGCGGGACTGTCGGTGAGTCCCGCTTGGGTTAACTGCTGCTCACACTGTTGACGAGCGTGTTGTAGGGTGAGAGTGGGCTCGCTGTGCATTATTGGTCATCATTTAAACTGGCGAGCTGTTCGGCTTGATGCTCATTGATCAGCGGGTCAATCACCTGCTCCAAGCCGCCGTTCATAATTTCATCTAGTTTATAGAGGGTGAGGTTAATACGGTGGTCGGTGACCCGCCCTTGAGGGTAGTTATAGGTACGAATCCGCTCTGA
>JALUXI010000099.1 GCA_027019045.1 Piscirickettsiaceae bacterium
GATTTTGGCATTTTTCAAAATGGAGAAACCCATGGGAAGAGCCTTCCAAAACCGTAAAGAGTCTATGGCGAAAACCGCCGCCCAGAAAACTAAAACTTATAGTAAGTTCAGTAAAGAGATCTATATGTGTGCCAAAAATGGTAGCCCAGAAGTGGAAGCCAACCCTGCTTTAGCACACTTGATTGAACGCGCTAAAAAAGCCCAAGTACCTGCTCATGTGATTGAGAAAGCGATTGAAAAAGCACGGGGCGGCGGTGGCGAAGACTATGCGGTGGCTCGCTACGAAGGCTATGCCCCTGGCAATACCATGGTGATTATTGAATGCCTCACCGACAACCCTAACCGTACTTTTGGGGATGTTCGTAGCTGCTTTACCAAAACCAAAACCAAAATCGGCACCCAAGGTTCCGTCGCCCATATGTTTGACCATGAAGCGATCTTCTCTTTTAAAGGCGATGATGAAGATGCGGTGCTCGAGGCCTTAATGGAGGCCGATGTGGATGTGACCGAAGTGGAAGCAGAAGATGGTAAAATCACGGTCTTTGCTCCACAAAGTGAATATGGTGCGACTCGAGCGGCACTGACCAATGCCTTTCCTGATATCGATTTTGAAGTCGATGAAATCCAATTCATTCCTAAAATGACCCACCCTGTGGAAGGCGAAGACAGGGAAATGCTAGAGAAATTCCTAGAGATGATGGAAGAGGTCGATGATGTGCAGAATGTTTATCATGATGCAGAGCTGTAAACAATAACGCCTCCGACTAAACAGCCCTTCTTATAGAAGGGCTTTTTGATCCCTCTCTTTCGCCTTTTATACCTCTTACGCCGTTGGGCGTAAAAATAGTTGATAACCCGGGTTATCATTTTCAGGGGTAAAGGGATAGCCCAGATTTTGCAAATACATTTCAAAATCATCATGCTGTTCAGGCGGTACCTGCACGCCGACCAATACTCGACCATAAGCCGCCCCATGATTACGATAATGGAACAGGCTGATATTCCACTCTTCACTCATATGGGTTAAGAACTGCAATAGCGCCCCTGGTCGTTCAGGGAATTCAAAGCGATAGACCAGCTCATGTGCCACCCCTTTGGCATGTCCACCGACCATATGTCGAAGATGGAGTTTTGCCATTTCATTATCCGACATATCCTGAACCGCATAACCCTGCTCAGATAACTTCTGCAACACCGCCTCTTTTTCTGCATCACCACCTTCAATCCCTATACCGACAAAGACAACTGCATTTTGAGGATCTGCATAGCGGTAATTAAACTCGGTAATCTGTCGTCGTCCCAATAACTCACAAAAGCGTTTAAAGCTCCCTGGTTTTTCATCAATCGTCACCGCAAAGATCGCTTCTCGCTTCTCGCCCAACTCTGTTCGCTCAGAAATATGTCGCAGGCGATCAAAGTTCATATTGGCACCACTGACTATGCTGCAAAATTTCTGCGGCTGTGCATTGGGCTCCATCTGTTCAGCATACTTTTTCATCCCCGCAATCGCCACTGCACCTGCAGGTTCAGCAATCGCTCTGGTATCTTCAAAAATATCTTTCACCGCCGCACAAATCTCATCGGTATTAACTGTAATCATTTGATCCACACAATGCTGTGCAATGCGGAAAGGAATCTCCCCCACTTGTGCCACTGCGACACCATCGGCAAAAATCCCCACTTGATCCAAAACCACCCGCTCACCCGCTTGCAAAGCGGCCGTCATACAAGCCGCATCTTCAGGCTCCACACCAATGATTTTGGTCTGTGGAGAAACCTGTTTAATCACCGAAGCCACACCCGAAATCAACCCTCCTCCACCGACAGCAATAAAAATGGCATCCAGTCCATCACTCTTTTGGCGTAACAACTCCAAAGCAATCGTCCCCTGCCCTGCAATCACATCCAAGTCATCATAAGGGTGGATATAGGTATAACCATTGTCTTCTGCCATCTGCTTGGCATGCTGTGCGGCTTCATCATAAGTATCGCCATGCAAAACCACCTGTCCGCCCAAGCGTTTCACATTATTCACCTTAATTGGCGGTGTGGTGCGAGGCATGACAATAATCGATTGAATGCCCATCTTTTGACTAGAGAGTGCCACGCCTTGTGCATGATTCCCCGCAGAGGCGGCAATTACACCTGCTGCTTTCTGGGCATCCGTTAAAGTGACTAGCTTGTTATAGGCTCCCCGTAATTTAAAAGAAAAAACAGGTTGCAAATCTTCTCGCTTTAACCAGACTTCATGCTTGAGCTTCTGGGATAACAAAGGCGCCGCTTCCAAAGGGGTCTCCTCTGCCACATCATAGACAGGCACTTTTAATACACGGCGTAATATTTCTTCAGGCATTTTTTTATTTCCAATCAATCTTATCCGCCTATTATACCGCTACGCCTTCATCTGATATGCCATAAAAATGATTTATCCTTCATCATTTCTTCAAGCTCTATAAAGACTCTCTCCATCTTTTCTTACTCGATTCAACCCTATAATCCCCCTAAATCAATATGGAGACCTAAAAATGCAAATCAAAAAACTCACTCTCGCCTGCCTGATGGTCACCTACCCTTTCCTATCCGCCACCGCTGACGAAGTCCTGCCTCAAATATCGGTGACCGAAGAGGATACTCCCTCAGTCGAACAGCTACCAACCAAAGCGATATTAAACACAGGGAATACAGAAACGGGCGCACTACTTAAACAGGTTCCTGGCGTTGATGCCGTTCGTAAAGGGGGACATGGGTTAGATATGATGATTCATGGTCAAACGGCTTCTCAACTCAATATTCTTTTAGATGGTGCCAAAATCCAAGGCGGTTGCCCTAACCGTATGGATCCCCCAACCTCTTATGCCGAAGTCGAAAGTTATGATGAAGTCAAAGTGTTGCAAGGTGTTCAATCCTTACAATATGGCGCAGGTGGCAGTGGAGGAACGGTGGTTTTTGAA
>JALUXI010000100.1 GCA_027019045.1 Piscirickettsiaceae bacterium
CCGCACCTTATGCAATGTCGCCAATCGTGCCTGCTCCTCTCTCGGCAAGCTGACCCGCACTTCAATCTCCTCTTCACCTTGGGTGTAAATCTGCACCAAGCCGCTAGAGAAGCGTTCTGCCAACTGCCGCCCCAAGCTTTGGTAGGTAAAACCCATTGCCCGTGCTTCAGGGGTCAAATGATAAACCAGCTGATCTCGACCATAGGGCAGATCATCATTCACCCCCGTCACTCCAGGGATATCCCGCAGCACCTGCTGCAATACCAAGGAGGCCGCTTTCAAATCCGCAGGCGACGCATCCGTCATCTGAATATCGATATCACTCCCAGGCGGCCCCACTTTCGGCGCAGAAATCGTTAAATTCTCCAACCCTGCCACTTCAGGAATATTGGCATACCACTGTTTTATAAACTGTTCATTACGGGTTTGGCGGTGATCAGGCTCTTCCAGCTGTACCTTAATCGAACCATGCACGGGACCTGATGCTTTTGCCCCCTTATGAAACTGAATCACCGCCACCTTCACAATTCCTGGTTCTAATTCCTGCTCGGTTTTTCGCAATGCCTGATAAACCTGCTCGGTAAACCGCTCCACTGTCTCCGCAGGCGTGCCTGAAACAAATTGAATATAGGCATTCACTTTGGTCGATTCAGGCGACGGGAAAAAGACAAATGCCAACCGTCCGCCCGCCAACAATCCAATCGACACCACCATCAATCCAAAAGTCGCCGCCAAAATCACCGCTCGGTTCTGCAGACTCCAACGAACCCAGTTACGGAAAGTGGTATAGCGAAAGTGGTCAATCGCTCGTTCCAACTTCGCACGCAGCGAATCAGGGGCTGGCGGCTTCACCCCTTTTAATGCCCCCTTTAAATGCCCAGGCAGCACCAAAAAGCTCTCCAACAATGAGGCAAAAATCACCGCAATAATCACCAGCGGAATCGCAAATAGAATATTGCCCATCTCGCCACCAATCATCATCAGCGGCAAGAAGGCAGCAACGGTGGTCAAAGAGGAGGCAGTCACAGGTGCTAACATCCGATGCGCACCGCCTTCAGCAGCCTGCAAAGGCGGCTCGCCCATCTCGTAATGTGCCAAGGCATCTTCCCCCACCACAATGGCATCATCCACGATGATGCCCAACGCCATAATCAGCCCAAACAGACTGACCATATTGATACTACCGCCTGCCAGATAGAGAATCATCAAGGTCGCCATAAAGGAGACAGGAATCCCCACCGCCACCCAAAAGGCGACCCGTCCATTGAGGAAAATATACAAAATCAACACCACCAGCAGCAACCCGCCCAAGCCATTGTTCACCAACAGCATAATCCGCTGTTTTACCAGTGACCAAGTCTCGTCATACACTTTCAGTTCCATCCCTTCAGGCAGGGTGGGACGAGTCGCTTTCAGCCAATCCTGCATAATCCGAGACGCTTTTAAGGTGTCGCCATTTTCTGCCCGCTGTAGCTGCAACTGAATCGCAGGATGCCCTTCCACCTCAATTACAGGGGCATTTTTGACAGGTCGCAAATCTGCCCGTCCAATGGCCTGCAGCGGCACCGTCATTTTGGGTGTCTGCACCACGGGCATTTTGGCAAAATCCAATTCACTCCGCCCCTGCGTCACCGCCCGCAAATCTCGCACACTATCCTCATCTCCCACTGTACCTGAAGGCAAATCGACACTGTTTTGAGCGATCTGTTGTCGCACTTGATCGGGCGTTAAACCATAAGTTTGTAAATTCTTTTCCGACACGGTCAATGCCATTTCTCGCTTGGGTAAACCTGCAAAACTGATGCGATCAATCCCTCTGTCCAGCAACTGCTGCTCATAAGTACGGGCAAGGTGTTGTAGCTCATCCAAATCGCCTTTTTTGGAAATCACCAGCAGCTTTGCCACAGGTTCGTAACGAGTCACCCGCTCCACAATCGGCTTCTGAGCATCGCTTGGCAGGTTTCGCAACTCAGCCACCTTCTGCCGCATCTGCTCCACCGCCTGCGTCATATCAGTATCCGCCTTAAATTTCAGCATCACCAACGACGACCCTAAAGAAGAGGTCGAAGTCATCTCATCCACATTGTCCACTGTCTTTAAGGCACGCTCCACGGGACTGGTTATCGACTTCTCCACATCCTCCGCATTTGCCCCAGGCCAAATCACCCGCACCGACGCATAGTCCAACTGAAAATTCGGAAAGAACTGCACATTGAGTTTTAGCAAAGCCACCATGCCCGCCAAAATCATCATCAGCATCACCAAGTTATAGGCAACAGGATGGCGGGCAAATAGCCCAATAATGCCATGCGAATGAAAGCTTTTCACAGACTGTTCAGCGGCCATCAATGAGTCTCCTTAGCGACTGGAGTGACTGAAGTGACTGACAACACTTTAACCCGCAACCCATTGATCGCATTTGGCAGATGGGTCACCATCACTTGGGTGCCATCAGGTATCGTCCCAGGTGAAGCCGCCTTCAGCAATGCCCACTGCTGCCCTTTCACCTTCACATCTCCTAAAAACTGCACCGCCACCGACTTCAACACACCATGATCCAGCACATAAACCTTATTCATGCCATACAAGGCGGTATAAGGCACAGCAAAACTCTCCTCCACAGGTGCCAACTGCACATCAAAACTCACCAAAGCCCCTGGCACCAGCCAATCCTCCAGCTTTTCCCGTGATGCGTCCGTCAAAACAGGTTGAAAATAGGCTTCCACCCCGCTCGTTTTGCCTTTTGCGGCCAATCGCACCAGACGCAAACTCAAAGATTCGCCCGCAAAATCGGTTTTTCCCAAAATCCCCAGTCCCGCTTGCCAGTCGGGAAGCATTTTGCGATAGAGCGACATGGGCAACTCAGCTGAGACTTCTAACTGTTCGGGGTCGTAATAGCTCAATAAAGGGGTATTGGGATTGACCTGATTGCCGACGGCGGTTTTCACCT
>JALUXI010000101.1 GCA_027019045.1 Piscirickettsiaceae bacterium
GGTTTTTTCGGCAGGTTTTTGCAGTTGGCGTTTTTTTTGTCCTGCTTTTTTGCGAATGGCGAGACGGCTAGGGGGGATTTGGGCAGCGGTGTTAACTTTGTCAAGAATCTCTTGTTCTTGGCGTTCTAGCTCAAGTGTGATGGTGCCTGGTTTGGCGACATAATCAACTGCACCCGCATCAAGTGCTTCAAAGGTGATGTCGGCTTCGTCTTGGGTCAGAGAGCTGATCATCACGATGGGGGTCGGTTTGATTTTCATAATCTCTTTCACCGCCGTCAACCCATCCATCACCGGCATATTGATGTCCATGGTGATGACATCAAAGTCAATGTGTTGGATAAACTCTAGTGCATCCTGCCCGTTCTTTGCGAGGCCAACATCGTAGCCCGCTTTGTCAAAAAGTTCGCCAAGTTGTTTACGAATCAAGGCGCTGTCATCAACGACAAGAACTTTTTTGGTCATTTTTTTCCCCTGTTAAGATTGTAAGCGCTTAAGCTTTCGTCACTGAGAGCTGTTTTAAAGCGTCTTCCGAAAGCAGTTTCCTTAAGCGTAACCGAAGAATAACTCTTTTGCCATCGTCTAAAGTGAGCGTGGCGGCAATCAGACTGTGTGGATCTTCGGAGAGGGTTTCTGCCTCGTGTTCGATAAACAGAATCTCTTCCACTTCATCCACCATAAAGCCAACCAGATAGCCGCTATGGTGGCAGACAATAATCTTCTGTTTCTCTTTAGGGTTGCGCGCTTGTAAATTCAAGCGTTCAGGGAGATTGACCACGGGGATAATACTCCCTCTGAGGTTGATCACCCCTTCGACACAAGCGGGCGGTTCAGGCACAGGGGTGATGGGTTGGTATTTGATAATTTCTTGAACTTCTTCGATGTCAAAGGCGTACTCTTCATCGCCAATTGAGAAAACGGCCATTTCTGCCATGTTGCTTCCTTCTGTTTGGGCTTGTTGTTCGGTTGAGGTCTCGGCATCGCTCAGAGCTTTTTGCGCTAAATGATCACGAATAAACTGGTTGGATAGAATCGAGACAACCGTTTCGGTATCTTTCTGATAGAGCCCTTTGATGCCAGCGGTCGTCAATTGATTTTGGACAGCTTCAATTTGCGTCAATGAGACCTCTACGGCCTCTTCTACCTGTTCAACGGCTAATGCCAGTCGTTTTTCACCCTGCTCAATGACTAAGTAGCGGGTGTTCTCACTGGATGTTTGGGGAGCAAAACCGAGCAGTTGGTTGAGGTCAACCACGATGATGAGTTTGCCGCGCAATTGCATGACCCCCATCACTTCAGGCTGACCTTCCGTTTGGATAGGGGTAAGCTGCTCAGGCGGAAAGACCAGTTCTCGTACTTGATCCGCTTGGAGGCCGAACAGTTCACCGCCCACATTAAAAAAGAGGAAGAGTTCTTGATTGCCCTGTTGGGGGTCGGTTATCTCTTGTTTATGCTCTTTATTGGGGAGGGGGACTTTCACCTGCGTTGGTTGAAATTCAAAGCTAGATGCAAGATGCGGCAGCTTCTCCGAGTCAATGATCTGCAGCAGGTTATGATCTGTTTGAAAGGTGCCTAATAAGAGTTTGGGCTGTTCTTGGTTTTGGGCGAATTGCGCCTCTTTAAAAGGGTACACTTCTCGAATGGCTTCGGTAACAATAGAGAGGTGCTGATCTGCTACCTTCAGGTTGATTAGTCTTGCACTTTCCAGTGAGGTATCGGTCGCTGGATTGTCCAGAGCCTGAGCAATATCGAGTACGGTGCAGGTTTTGCCGTCCACGACCGCTACGCCCAGAATAGCTGGGTGGGCAATGGGGACGGGGGCGATGGGTGGAATGCGTTGAATATTTTCCACCTGATCGCTGTCCACCGCAAACGCCTGTTGTCCGATGGTAAAGCTGAGCAGGGTTTCCATAGGCGCCTCTTTTAAATATGGCTTTGTAACTCGTCAGCAATGACAGCGAGCTCTTCCACTTTAATGCTCACCTCTTGCACCGAATCTTGAATCAGCTGGGCAGCCGTTTTACTTTCTGATACATTGTTATACGAAAGAGCGGCCGCTTCTTTAATCTGCTCACTGCCCTGCTGGGCTTGGTTGAGCGCAGCGGCATTCTCTTCCACGGCGCGTTTTAAATCTTCAACCGTTTCTACCACGCCATCCAGATCTTTTTGAAGGTTGGTGAGGTCATTGACTAAGTTGGAAATTTGGGTAGCATTATCACCAATATCATCCAGTCCTGCTTCCCAAGCGCGAGAGATATAGTCGGACTCTTCTCTTAAATTCATTAGCGTGTTTTCTATTTTCTCAAGGTTTGCGCCCGCATCTTGGGCTAGGTTGCGAATGTCATTACTTACCACGGCAAAGCCTTTACCTTTTTCGCCCGCTCTGGCGGCTTCAATCGAACCACTGACGGAAAGCATCATGGTCTGGATGACGACATTGTCAATGGCGCGTAAGACCATGCTGATGCGGTTGATTTGTGAAGCAGTTTGCTGCAGGGTGTCATTTAATTGTTGTCCCTCTTTGACGCCTGATTGCAAGTTATCTCTTACAGAGGCGAGTGCTTGGATAAGGGTATTAAGTGCTTCGACAGTTTCTCCCAATTCGTCAAAAGTTTGATTGAGCGCATCAGCCGCATCGTTGACATGCTGAAGACTTTCTCTCGCCACTTCGGTATTTTTTTCAGCGTCTTCCGTTGATAATTGGCTCGCTTTTTCAATCTGTTCTAGGGCGGTGACGACCTGTCCCATGCTACCAACGATCTGTTCCACGGCACTGCTGAGCTGTTCGGCCATGCTAGCGATCTCTTCAGCATCTTTGGCAAGGTCTGTGGAGTTTTTCAGCTCTTCGGCTAAGGCATCTAAGCTGGCAGCGGCTTGTTCCGACTCTAAAAGCGCAGTTTGTTGCATTTCGATGGTTTGATTGGCTTGGCTGACGGCGCTGGCTTGTTGTTGAGCCGCGCTGGCAATACTTTCTGAGCCTTTTTGTAGTTGTTCAATTTCTGTAACGAGGAGTGCCATGGTGTGGTTCAGATTTTGAATATTCTGAGCAATGCTGTCTCCATGCTCTCCAATCTGGTTGGCCACTTCAATAGAAGTTTCTGTGCTGTCAACTTGTGATTTGAGGGTATCTGAAACTTGGTTGATCCCTTGCATTAAGGCGGTGACATTTCCTTGAACGCCCGAGACAATTTCATGAGTGCGTTCAGCCTGTTCTGAGGAGAGGGCTGCCAGCCCACGCGTTTCGCTGGCAACGACAGCAAAGCCTTTTCCATCCTCTTTGGCGCGAGCCGCTTCGATGGCGGCATTAAGTGCCAGTAGATTGATCTCTTCGGCAACCTGTCCGATTAAAGACACAGACTCCCCAATGCCATCACTCGCTTTTTGGAATTGTTCAGCTTTTTCCAACAGGGTGCTACTGTCTTCAATGGTTGTCTTAATGCTGTTTGCGGTGGTGGTCACTTCTCTTTGTGCCATGCGGCTGAGTTCGAGCATACCATTGACTTGTGCGGTGGCTTGTTCTGCATTGCGCTGAATCATGGCTGAGTTTTTGGTGATTTCATTGACCGCACTTAAGCTCTCTTCGGCAGCTCCAGCACTCTCCTCACTGGCCGCAGCAACCGAGTCCATGGCGCTTTTAAGTTGCTCAATGGCAGTCACCCCTTCTTGGACATTTTCCAGTAGCTGTGCGGCGATATGAGCAATGTTTTCGCTCATCTGCTGTTGGCGAGCAAGGGTGCGACGGTTGGCAGTATTGCTTTGTCGGGATACCTTGGCTTTTGCCGTTGCACTGGGGCGTGGAGTAGGACGGCTTGCACTGGTTGCAGTCTGCCTTGGTTGCGGGGCTGGGGTTTCTGGGGCTTGTGGTTTTTGAATAAATGCCATGATATTTTCTCCTAAAATTTGTTTACTTTAATTGTATAAGTGTGATTTAAGGTTGCGTATCGGTTAATCTCCAAAAAGATGCTTAATGGAGAGGACAAAGAGTGGAGAGCCATCACCAAGGAGGGCGACACCGCTGATAAAGGGGTGGTATTTAAGAGGTCCTTCAAGCGGTTTTTGCACCACATCCAGTTGATCCACAAAGTCATCGACCACAAAGGCGACTTTGCCAATGGGGGTGTGGAGGATGAGAAGATTCTCTTCTTCCTTAAACTCAGTGCGGTTGAGCAGTTGTGGATTGAGAATCAGCGGAATGACCTCTCCTCGTAGCTGAATAATAGGCTGGTGGTTAGCTGTTTTGATCTCTTGTTTTGAGACTTTTTCCGTTTCCACAATCTGTTCCATATTGATGGCGTAGTTATTGCCACCCATGGCAATTTGGAAGACATTGGTCAGCGCTGCACTGACAGGTAGGTCAAGCAGAATGGTGGTGCCTTTGCCCGCTTGGCTTTTGATAATGACTTGTCCACCTAAGCTTTCGACGGTGGTCTTGACGGCATCGGCACCCACACCTCGTCCGGAAAGGTCGCTAATCTCTTCTTTGGTGGAGAGGCCTGGCATAAAGATAAGAGCGAGTCGTTCGCTTTCTGACATGGCTTCGAGTTCTTCTGGCGTGATCAGTCCTTTTTCTAGTGCCTTATTGATGACCTTTTGCTCATCAATGCCTCGTCCATCATCGGTGATTTCAATCACTACTCGGTCGCCTTCACTTTTGGCGCCGACAGTGAGATGTCCCACTTCGGGTTTACCTGCTGCAAGGCGCTCTTCTGGGGGTTCAATTCCGTGATCGAGAGAGTTGCGGATGATGTGAATCATGGGATCAGCCAGCTTTTCAATCATCATCTTATCGAGTTTGGTATCGCCACCATATTCGTTGTATTCGATTTTCTTGTGAAGGGTTTTAGACAGATCACGAATCATTTTAGGGTAACGGCTGAAGATGTAGTCTAGTGGTAGCAGACGCATCCCCATCACTCTGTCTTGGAGCTGTTGCACTAGACGACTGATCTGTTCATATTTATTGGTTAAATCTCGTTTGATATTGCTTTGGGTTTCGTTATCCAGCTTTTCGGCAATAAAAGGCAGAGCATTTTTCAGCACCAGTAGCTCACCAACGGTGTCCATGATAAAGTCAATCTCTTCGGGATCGACTTTAATGGTTTTGGGCATGGCGGTATGCACCTTGGTAGGGGCAGCAGGTTTGGCCGCTGTTTTTTCAGGGGTGGCAATTTTTGCCGCTGTTTTTGAAGCTGGCGTTGAGGTTGTATCGCCTGATTGCGTTTTTTCAGATGATTTTGAAGGGGTTGCCGAGGGCTGAGCGGAAGTGCTTTCAGCCGGTTGTTCGCCGCTGAGAGATTGGGTCAACTGTTCAATGGCTTGCATCGCCTGTTCAGCCGTTTCAGCAGGCAGTTGAGGGGGTTGAGGGCTAAATCTAGCCAGTTTGGTTAATACCAAATTAACAGCATTGATCCCATTTGGGCTATTGAGTACTGCTTTTTGCGTTTGAAGCAGTTCAATGGCCATTTTGGTTTCTTCAGGGTTGAGTTCTAGTGCTGTTTTGTTGGTTTTTTCAGCCTCTTCAGCTGGCAGGACTGGAGATTCTGACAATTTTTGCCGATTTTCCTCGTGCTCTTTTTGAGGCGTTGTCAGGGCTTCTGTACTAGGAAGCAGTGTGTTGAGCCAGTCCGTTTGGTTGAGGAGGTGGAGTTGTCCAACTCTGAGTAGGTAATAATAAAGAGGAGATTGTGAATCAACCGCTTCGAGTTTATTTAGGGTTTTAAGTAGCTTTTTCTCGCTTTTCGCTGCCAATACTTCTTCTAGATAGGGCTGTGCTGCATCGGCGAGGGCGGTATCGGGTAGCAGGCAGGCTGCTGATAGCGGTGCACCTTCTATTTCATAGAGTACATTATAAAAGGCATCTTCTATGACATCAGTTTCGGCGGTGGTGACGATTTTGAGTTGGGTGAGCCACTGGTTTGGGTCTTGTTGAAGTTGCTCACAGTGGTGAACCAGGGTCTCAATGGCGATCACATTTTCTTCACCGAGTAGTTCGATAAAGTAGAAAGGATCATTGCCCAAACTGAGGGTATCGGTGTCTAAATCGAGATTGAGTACCCAAGCAGCTTGTTGTCGATTGAGGATGTCTAGGGTGCGTTCGATCTGGTTGAGGTTGAAATGTACTAGCGGAATGGCTTGGACGACTTCAAAAGGTGCGTTGGGGAGGCTATCTTCTTTGCTGGTTGGGGCAGATGCTTCTGGTGTGTCTTGTTCAAGGAAGCTGCGAATATGGTCTTTTATTTGATCAATTTTCTCCTCGTCAATGACCAAGGCGTCAATACTGCCTTCGGTTTCACAGGCATCAATCAACTCAACCACTTCATCAAAGGCATCATAAAGTGCATCAAGCAGGGCTTCGGAGTATTCGATTTTGTGGTTGCGGAAAGCATCAAGCAGATCTTCAGCCGCATGGGTGATGTTTTTGACAGCATCAAAGCCAACTAAGCCCGCTCCGCCTTTTAGGGTGTGGGCGGCTCGAAAGAGGGCGTTGATCTGTTCGGCATCACCGCCTTCTAGATCTTTGAGGTTGGCATCTAGATAGGCGAGATTGTCTTGTGCTTCGGAGAGGAATTGTTCGAGTAGTGGATCCATATCGCTTCCTTTTTCGACTGACTTTAGGTTAGCAGTTTGAGATAGGTCAGCAGGGTGTCAGCCTGCACGGGCTTGGTGAGGTGCATATTGGCCCCATTTTCATAGGAGGTGGTTTTATCCTTGTCTTCCGACTCGGTGGAGACCATAATCACGGGAGCAGGTAAGCCTTCTCCCGCACGAAAACGGCGAACAAAACTGTAACCATCCAAGACGGGCATATTGATATCGACCAGACAGAGGTCGTATTGGGTGGTTTGCACTTTTTCAAGCGCCTCCATTCCATTCTCTGCTTCATCACACGCCACGCCTGCTTGGGTGAGAATGTGTTTGTGATACATTCGGATGGTGAGGGAGTCATCGACAATCAGCACTTTTTTGGCCATTTTATTTCTCCTTAGCGGATACGAAGCACTCTTTTGACTGCCATTTGGAGTTTTTGAGGGGTGAATGGCTTGACCACCCAGCCTGTCAGCCCAATTTCTTTCCCTTTTTGCACCATTTCGGGGGCATTTTCTGTGGTGAAAGCCAAAATCGGTTTGGCTTTGACACTGGGCATGGTTTTGAGGCGTTTCGCTAACTCTAAGCCATTCATTTGAGGCATATTGATATCGGTGAGCAGGAGATCATAATCGCCTCCTTGTTCAATATGGGCTAAAAATTCGGTTGGGTCTTCAAAGGTTTCAACGGCAATGGTGCCAGCGTCGGTCAGGGGTTTTAGGGCGATTTGCGCCGTCATCAGGACGGTGGCGGAATCATCAACAAGTATAACTTTCTTCATTTAATTTTTGCTCCTTTTTGAGAGGGGGTCATAGGTTTTCTTTTATTTCGTAAGCATAAACTGTGCCAAATAATGTATATTTAATAATGGTTTATAATGTACTAGTTTACTCTTGTGGTTTTAAGGAAAGTTGGGTAGTGATGATGTTATTGATTTTAATCAAATAATTTATCGAATTTTGTCAGGAATTTTTAATGTTGTGATAATATCGCCTTCTTTCTATTTAATGGAGGTCAATGTGTTTGATTACCTCAATAGTGCGTTGATTCAGAGTCAGTTTAAAAGGGAAGAGGCAGAAAATTTAATTAATGATGTCATTTTGCCTGTCACTTATGCCATTTATGAATTGCCCGATGTTGAACATTATTTTGAAGATGAAGTGAGTTTGAAAAATCATCGTCTGCTGGTGTCTCGCTTTGCATTGACGATTTATTTCTTTCCCGATGAGGCGGAAAATGTTTTTTATAGGATGCAGGATAAGCATGCTCAGGAAGCAGTGCCTAAGTCTTTACTGTTGCCCATGTTTACCCAGTTTTTTCAAAGTTTTTCGCAATGGTTGGAAGAATCCTCTTCTGCAAATGAGGAGCAGAAATCTAAAGTTCAAACGGTTTTAAAGCGCATGGACAATCAGTTAGAGGCAACTTATCCAGATGATGTTGAACCGTCTAAGGAGAAAGAAGATGAGCCATCAGAAGAGGCTGCGTTAAATGATGATGAATTTTTGTTTACAGAAAATGCACCTGTAGATGAGGCGATCAATCAGATGCATAATATCACCCATCAGCAAGCGGCGGTGCACAAGCTTATATGCAATCACACCCGATGGATGAGGATGTGATTTTGGAGTTAAAAGAAGAGTTGAAAGAGTTGGCAGATCTATTTTTTGAGCATCCGCAGTTCGATGTGGCGTTTGCAAAAATATTTGCTCAAAAACTGCAGTATTTAGCCAATCTTTTATATGACTCCATGGAGTTTGAAAATATTGGTGCGAGTTTAATTAAGTTGAATGATATGTTGTCCGCCGCGGAAGAGGCTGATGAGCTTTCGCCTGAAACATTGCAGATGGTGCATGATCTACTTGAGCAGTTGATTAAAGATTTAACGGCTTGGGTGTATCATATTTTTATTGATGAAGATGCAGTTGATATTCACTATTTGGATGCAGCACTGTTTGCTTCTATTGCTCAAATAGAGATGATGTTGCAGGCGGAGTCATCAAGTGATGAAGTTGAAGGCGAAGACGATTTTATGTTTTAGCAGAATCCGGTGTCAGCTATTTTGATTGAATCAATTTAAAAAAATGCCAGCGTTAATGCTGGCATTTTTATGAAAGACCTTTTATTGAGCAGGCCGCTGTGGTGGGGCTGGAGGCGGTGGTGGCATATAGCCTGGCGGTGGACCATAAGCTCCTGCGGGTGGAGGAGGTGGTGATGCGTACCCAGGAGGAGGACCATATGCAGGAGGCGGTGGCATATAGCCAGGAGGGGGGCCATACCCAGGAGGAGGTGGGGGATAACCATAGCCGTAAGCAGGTGGTGGCGGTGGAGGAGGGTAATACCCTGGAGGTGGACCATAGTAATGGTCATTATTATCATCCCAGTTATCTGACATTTCTTTCATCCAGTACATGGGTGTCCATTCTGGCCAATCGTTATCGTCGTATGGATCGTCATTCCACCCACAGCAACTCGCTTGTACTTGGCTAGCACCAAGCATTAGCGCACCTGCTGCAAAAAGTGTGATCAATCTTTTCATGTGTATACTCCTTTAAGCTTTGTGTGCTATGTCACACAATTTCATTATAAAGAGCTTGTTTTGAATAAAATAATCAAAAATATTTGTGGTCTTGATTAGTGGAGTTTATTAGAGGGTACTGGAAAAACACAGGGACAGGTTTTGAAGTATTATGGTGGCGATGGGAATTGGTCAGTTTTAAAGTGGTGGTAGAAACACCGCAGAAACAGGGTTGATTTGTTAGAATTGTGGCGGAAAAACAATAGGAGTATAAAAAATGGCATTAGCAACCGCAAGACATATTTTGGTGGACAGTGAAGAGCAGTGTTTGGATTTGAAAAAGCAGATTGAGGAAGGAGCGGATTTTGCAGCGTTGGCAAAAGCGTATTCGCAATGTCCCTCTGCGCGTTCAGGTGGGGATTTGGGGCAATTTGGGCCTGGGATGATGGTGCCTGAGTTTGATAAAGTCTGTTTTTCTGCGCCTGTGGGAGAGGTGCAAGGGCCTGTGAAGACCGCTTTTGGCTATCACTTGGTGGAAGTGACGGATCGCACTGAGTAAATTTTTTTAATCCTCTTGCGATTATATTAAGCCTGCTTTTTAGCAGGCTTTTTTGTGGATTGTGCTTTTATTGTGCTCGGATTGAGAAGGTGTCGGTGGCTTTGAGTTTGGTGAGGTTAGGGTTGGGCGTTTGGTGGTCGAGCAGCCAAGCGAGCTCGGCTTCTTGTTCCGCCGCGGGAATCACTTTTTGCCAGACTTTTTCGCTATTATTCCAACGATAACCGCGTTTTTTGAGGTTATCTTTGACATCAAATGGTGCTCCCGTGGCTTTTACCATCACTTTGGCTTGGCGGACATTTTGTAATAAAAAATGGAAGGCGGGGAGCTGCTGTTCTGAGATGGGTTGAGCCAGTAGGTGGGTCAGTGCTTGAACATCATCTAATGCACGATGGGCATCGTAGAAAAATTTGCCGACTTTCCAACAGAGAAATTCTTGACTGCGAGAGCTGACTTTGGCGAGATGAAACCAGTCAATCTGACTGGCGGAGCAACCCCAAACTTTTTCAATAAAAATGGGGTGGTAGCGCTCGAGGATAGGGCGGTCAAAGCCCGCATTGTGGGCGACAAAGAGGTCGACATCTGCCAATTCTTGTTCAACTTGCTCCCAAGGAATATGATGACCTTGAACATCTGCGAGGGTGAGTCCGGTCACTTGGGTAACTTCTTCTGAGATGCCGCCTTCGGGTTCGTTTAAAAAGTCTTGGGCAGAAAGGATCTGGTAGAAGTTGCCTGCTGAATCGAATTCAACAATCTGATAGCCCAGCTCAATGATTTCACAATTTTCTGTGTCAAGCCCTGTGGTTTCGGTATCGATAATGCAGGCCTTAAACAGTTTAGCTGGTTGTTGGGTGTGATAGTGGGTAAGAGGCTTGAAGCGCTGGAGGACTTGGTAGTCTCCACTGGCTTCAAGTGCTTGTTTGCAGGCGTCTAAATTCATCTTTGTTCCGTTATATGTCCATAAAAACGCTATTTTACAGTTTCCTCAACAGTAGGTGCATTTAAACGGAAATGCCGCGTTTTCTCATCACATGGTAGGTGGCCATTTTAACGGTATCGTTAAAGAGGAACCAGACAAAAGCATAGAGCCAAGTCCACCCAGCAAATTCCCAGCTAATCGGGGTAATCATGAAGCCATAGACTGCAATAAATGTTGCCGCCAATGCAGAAAGTAGGCTTGCCCAGAAAAGGGGGGCAGAAGGCAAGGGGGCTTTAAAGAACCAGTCGGTTTGGCGGGTGGAGAAGAGGGTGAGGTGACCTGCGACGACCAGTTTTAAGAAAATAATCGTTTGAATCACATCTTGGGCAAACCCCATCTTTTCCAAAATAAAGAAAATCAAGAAGGAGGAGATAACGCCTGCCACGCCTAAGATCGTAGAGATGCTCAGGAGTTCGCCCATATGCCAGCGCACGGGCTCTTTGGGAAGTCGGGTATTGTCATAGGCGATGGTGAGAATGGGCAGGTCATTGAGTAGCGCCAACATAATAATCATAATTGCGGTGACGGGATAGAAGTTAAAGACAATAATGGAGAGTCCCATAAAGAGGATGACACGGATGGTTTCGGCAATGCGGTAGATGGCATAGGATTTCATTCGCTCAAAGGTGATGCGAGCTTGTTGAATGGCATCGTTAATCACGCCGATTCCAGGTGCGGTAAGGATGATGTCGGCGGCAGCACGCGCAGCATCGGTTGCATTGGGCACAGCAATCCCGCAATCGGCTTTTTTCAAGGCGGGCGCATCATTAACGCCATCGCCTGTCATGCCGACAATGTGTCCTGCTTTTTGCAAGGTGTGCACAATGTTGTATTTGTCTTCTGGCACCACTTCGGCAAAGATATCGACCGATTCAATCATCTCTAGAATTGAAGATTCATGGGTGTGAAGCAGGGATTTGTCTAGGAAGGAGGTGTCGAACTCTCTTTCTAAATCATCAATGACCTTTTGTGCAAAATCATGAGCTGCATGCTTGTCTGCTTGACCTTCAAGGTGTTGATAGATTTTTTCAGTGAGTAGCTCTAAAAGGGATTTTAGGGTGCTTTCGGTGGCGCCTGAGAGCTGTTTGGCACGAATGGCTTGATGCGGAAAGCCTAGGATGCGGCCAATTTCTCGTGCAATTGCAAGGTTGTCCCCTGTGATCATTTTAGGATGGACGCCATGCGCTCGCATATTGTCGAGGACTTCTTTTGAGTCTTCGCGCGGCGGATCGTACATCGGGATGAGACCTAGGAATAGGTAGGGGTTTGGCTTATCGAGCGTGTTTAGAAGGTCATCTTTAGAGGGGTAAAGGGCGGTTTTGGCAATGGCGAGAGTGCGATAGCCTTTATGTGCCAGCTCTTCGACCTTTTGTTCAATTTCTTGTTGCTGTTCGGGGGTGAGCTGACTGAGTGAAAGGATGACTTGTGCAGCACCTTTGGTTACTGCTTGCCAACCTTGATCGGTTTGAATAATTGCTTCGGTGCGTTTGCGAACGGGGTCAAAGGGGATAAATTTGATTTGTTGTGCATGATCGACGACGGCATCGGGATAGTGTTTTGCGAGATATTTGAAAATGGGTAGTTCAATGGGATCATTGTTTTCGGGTTTGGAGGCGAGAGAGGCGACCTCAAATAACTCTTTTTCGGTGGTGCCGTCAAAGGTGAGGGGGTTGGTGACGGTCATTTTATTTTGGGTGAGGGTACCCGTTTTGTCTAAACAGAAGACATCCACCCCCGCTAACTCTTCAATGGCAACGAGTTTACTGACAATAGCTTGTTTGCGGGCAAGGTTCATTGCCCCGACGGCCATGGTGACGGATAGGACGGCGGGGAGTGCCACAGGGATAGCGGCAACTGTCAGTACAAGCGCAAAGCGGATGATTTCCATCATGTCTTCATGGCGCTGGTAGGCGACGATTAGGATGACGGCAATGACGGCTAGGGTGACATAGATGAGGAAGTTCCCGATTTGCACGACCATTTTTTGGAAATGACTGACTTCGTGCAGTTCAGCATTGGCCACGAGCTCAACCACTTTATGGAAGTTGGTGTGGATGCCGGTATTGACGACCACAGCAAGCATTTCGCCCTGTTTGACAATGGTGTTGGCATAGGCCACATCGCCTACTTTTTTATTGACGGGGAGCGATTCACCGGTGAGGGCGGATTCATCAATGGCAAGATAGTCGCCTTCCAATAGTTGCACATCGGCTGGGATGATATCGCCTATTTTGAGTTTGATAATATCGCCTGGGACGAGATCTTTAAATGGGACTTCGATAAATTGGCCATGACGACGGGCAATAATACTGTTTTCGAGCTTTTGTTTGAGCGCCTTGAGGGCATTGAGTGCTTTATGCTCTTGCATAAAGTCGAGAATGGCGTTCACCAATAACATCATCATTATGATGGTGAAGTCTTCCCATTTGTTAACGGCAGCAGACATGGCGGCTGCGGCTTCAATCATCCATGGAATGGGTCCCCAGAAACGACGGAAGATGCGATGCCAAAGCGGCTCTTCTTTTTCTTTGATTTCATTGTCACCAAAGAGTGTGCGGCGTTTTTCAACTTCTTCGGTCATGAGGCCTTGTTGAGGATCGACTTGAAGGGCTTCTAAAGTGGAAGAAGTGGGGTGGTTTTTATAGTCGTCGGTCTTTTTTTGTAGGGCTTGCTGAAGGGCACTTGACATGATCGTCTCCAAGGTAAGATTGATAGAGAGCTTTGCACGAGATGGCTACATGGATAAAAAAGGCTAAAATTCCTCGACTCTTCGTTGAAAAACTTGGAAATAGCTGGCTATTTCCTGCGTTTTCCGCCTTGATTCGAGAAATTTTATCTCTTTTTTCTCTTGCGCCCCACTCATGCAAAGCTCTCTAATATTTTAATCTTAAGGCGGGACTGGGGATTTTACAAGCGAAGCTTTTGTGTTAAATCACTTTTTAAAAAGATTTAGTGTAACGACTCATATTTCAGGAGTGAGCTGAGTAGTTGCGATTTAGTGTCGATCATATTGTGGACGGTTTTGATACATTTCCCGTTGGTCATTCAGCTGTTGAGTTTGTTGTTGCTGTTCTTGTAGTTGTTGCATTTGCTGATTTTGTTGTTGCTGTTCTTGTAGTTGTTGCATCTGCTGATTTTGTTGTTGCTGCTCTTGTAGCTGTTGCATTTGCTGATTTTGTTGTTGCTGCTCTTGTAGTTGTTGCATCTGCTGATTTTGTTGTTGCTGTTCTTGTAGTTGTTGCATTTGCTCTTGTTGTTCTTTCATGGTTTGAGCACGATCACTTTGTTCATGCATTTGCTGCATCATGTCTACCTGTTCTTGTTGGTCATGTTGTTGCCAGAGTTGTTCCCTCATTTCACTGGGGGTGATTGTTCGATGCACTTCTGGACGAGGCATGGGGCGACTTTGGGTGGGGGGCGTGAAATGATATTGCTCCATTTTTTGGGGGAGGAAGTGCTGCCCTTGCCAGCTGCCTTTTAGAAGAATGGCTTTCGCTTTGTGCTTTTGGTGTGCCTGCTTGAGTTGGTTTAGCCACTGTTGGTTTTGCTGGATGCCTTGAATCATGGGCAGTAACGCAGGTTGGATAATCAGTTTATGCACGACTGGACTGAAGTCTAAGGGCAGTTGTGGTTTGACCCAAGATTTCTGCTCTGGATTGAGGTTGATGCGAGTTGCTTGCCATCTGTTTGAGGCAGTTCGATAACCATTGATGGCCACATAATCTCCGGTGTTCAGTGAGAGGTTGTCATCTAATAGGGTGCTTCCTTGAATCTGTACTTTTTGTTGATTGATCGTAAGCCAGTTCCCTTCCCGTTGAGAGATTTTTCCTGCTAAGGGGATAAAGACTTTAATCTGTTTGGCCAAGGTTGCTTGGTCATTGGGTAAAGTTTCTACCACGACTTGTTGCCCCAGTTTTAGGGGAGATTTTTCGGTGTTGAGAGGGTTTTCAATGGGCGTTTTGGCATCATATTCTATTTCTATACCATTGACCCAGATGCTGCCAAAGGCGGAGATAGTACCGATAATGCCAGTCCCGCCAAAGCCTTTGCTAGAATGCCCAGTCCCGCCAAAGCCTTGAGTACCGTGCCCCGTACCTCCAAAGCCGCTGCCCCCTTGTTCTTCGCCTTGGAAGCTGTGACCCGTGCCGCCCAATCCAGAATTCGAAGCGACTTCTCTGGTCGTTTGTTGTGCACAGGCGGAGAGGATGAGAAAGGTGAAGGTGAGTAGGGTTGAGATAATCAGGAGGGCATTTTTTTGAAAGGGCATATCAAGGCTCCTAAGCGTGAGGATTTTCAGCGGGCTTTTCTTCCAGTGGCTGACGATAGAAGTAGGCCCCTAGGTGCATAGAGGCATTGGCTTCAGGATGATTTTTATCGTTTTCTTGAAGCTGGCTAGCGGTCTGGTTGACTTCTGTTAGCACTTGCATCATTTTCTCTTTAGAGAGGGTTTCGAGCTGTTGGACCGAGTCTTGCGTCAACCCTTGGTAATACACTGCTCGATCAAATAGGGGCGGTTGCCCTCCATTGAGGTTGTGAGCCACCACGGCGAGGTGATCGCCAATATTTTTGCCCGCAAAAAAGAGCTTTTCTTCAAAGTCTTCCGCAGGGACATAGCCTTTTTCATTCAGGCAGATTTTGCCTTCTCCATCAATGATGACTACGCCTTGGTGTAACCATTCGTCCAGCACGGAGCGAGGATGTTTGTCTTTGCTGACGGAGTGGACGAGCTCTTCAAAGGAGGGAGCGCCATCGGTGGCATTGCGATAAAGCGGTTGAGGGTTTCCGTTCTCATCGAGAAAAGCTTGATGCCCTGTCCAGAGCGCCATCATTTGAGCACTTTTGCTCGCTTTGATCTCTTGTTCACTCATGGGGATGTCGAGTTCGGAACGGATGCGTTTGACCTCTTTGCGGTGAACGCCGGTCAATAGACTGATACGACTGTCTGTTTGGCGTTTATTTTCTAGCACAAATGACTCTTCAGCGACTTCCACATAGGTACGCTTGAGCATCTCTAGCAAACCAATATAGGTAATGCCTTGAGAGATGAGGAGCTTAACCAAGGGCTTGAGCATGGTTTTAATTGCCTTGGCCAAGGCTTTTTCTTTTTTCTGAAGAGGGTCGTTTGTCATAATCGTATTATAGTTGATAACTGAAGGTAATGCCTATACTCGCTGTGTCAGTATTGTCATAGCCGCCAAAAATAGCGGTGTGTAGCTTGGAGGTGAGCTTTTTATCTAGAAAGAGTGACGCACCGATTTGGTCATCTAGCGTGGTATAGGTGGCTTGACGATAGTCTAAAGAAGCCCCTAGGCTAAGACCTGGCATGGGTAGATAGCCACCGCCGATACTGGCATAGGCGGTATCTTGCATCGATTTACCACTCACTTTACCA
>JALUXI010000102.1 GCA_027019045.1 Piscirickettsiaceae bacterium
CCACTTCGACATAAATCGATACCGCACTTCAAAGCCAAAAGGTAGCAAGAGGAAGCCGAAAGAGGAGAAAAAAATCAGTGTCGTCACCTGCCCCAATGAGAAAATCACTGAACGAATCAATAAGATAGGAAAACGCTGCATTACTTGTCCGCCTCCAAAATCGCTGTGACCGCATCTAGTAGCGAATCAAATACGGGCACCCCATCCAATACAGGATCCTGCGTTGCCAAAGTGCGTTCACCTTTACCCGAACGCACCAAATAAGGTGTCAAATTTTTGGCTTTTGCCACTTTAATATCCGCCAAAGTGTCTCCCACCATTGGCGACCCTGCTAGGGACACCCCAAATCGATTCTCAATCGCCTGTAACATTCCCGTACCTGGCTTACGGCAAGTACTGCCATCGTCTTGTAGATAGGGTGAAAAGCTAATCCAATCCACTTGAGCGACTGGGTCCATCGCTTGCAGCATCGACTGCAACTTCTGGTGCATCGCACTGAGCGTAGCATGATCATAAAAACCTCGCTTAATCCCCGACTGATTGGTCGCCACCGCCACCGTCCAGCCCGCTTGCTTCAGCTTAACAATCGCTTCCAAGCTACCTGCCACAGGGTGCCACTCATCAGGATGTTTAATATAAGCATCCGAATCCTCATTGATGACCCCATCTCGATCTAACACAATAATTTTCATCGGTGTTCATACTCCTCAAAAAATGCCACCACTTCATGCGGCGACCCTTCAAATAAAGTTGGGCGTTCATTTTGTGACAGCTGATACGCATACATCGGATCATAATATTCGGTCAGCAGCGGACGAATCCAGCGTTCATGCACCATGGGATTATTCGTCTCCTCCTGCTGTTCAATCGCTTCATCCAGCCCTTTCATCAACCGCTGATATAACTCACCGCCTAATCTGCGTTGAATCCGTTGGAAACTGTCCTCCATCCGATGTCTCCACTCCAGTAAGCCCGCTTCCACTTCACCAAACAAGCGGATATATTCCCCCTGCTCCCACTCCACATACTCTTGCACCGTATATTCGATGCGTTTTTCCAAAGGCGTTTTCAGTAACACTTTGTCGCCTGATTTAATCGCATCAAATAAGGGCTTGGAGAGGTGTACGCCACCAATATTCCGCCCTTCATCTTCAAACACAAGATAACGCCCATCCTCTGCAAACGCCTGAATCAAGGCATAGGCCAGTCGATTTTCAAAATCAATTTGCGTCGGCTGCGGGGTGAGAAAACGACCAAACGCCGACCCACGGTGATGCGCCAATCCCTCTAAATCAATTTTTTGTGAAAGATGATGCAATACCCGAGTTTTGCCCGACCCCGTCGGTCCCGACAACACAATCGGCTGAACTTGATGGCGTAACCGTTCAGCAGCTGCTTCCAATTGTTCAATTAAATACTGCCGAAACGCCTTATAACCGCCTTTCAATCGCACAATCTCAACGCCCGCCTCCTGCAACCACTGTTGAGCAATCTTGGAGCGTTGTCCACCCCGAAAACAGTACAGCATCGCCTCAGGATAATCCGCTTTAAACTGCTTCCACGCCTCAATTCTAGGCTTGCGAACCTGCTCATTTACCAACTGATGCCCCAAGGCCACAGCCGCTTCATTGCCCTGCTCTTTATAACAAATCCCAACTTGATGCCGCTCCTCATCATTCATCAGCGGCAAATTCACACTATTCGGAAAAGCACCCTTTTCAAATTCCACAGGTGCTCTGACATCAATCAGCGGAATCTCTTCCAAAACAATACGTTGAAAATCCTCACTCGTGGGTAATGCATCACTCATTTCATTGCTCTCACTTTACTGTTACCACAGGCTGACCAGCTTCTGCCGCCACCGTTCGACCCAAGCTCTGCAAATCTAACCCCGCTGCTTTCGCCGCTTGCAAGAAGTCAGGCACCGCCTCCGACTTCACAGCTATCAACAAACCACCCGACGTCTGCGGGTCGCACAAAAGATACTTCTGCTCTTCGCTCAAAGGGGACACCTTATGCCCATAACTCTCAAAATTCCGTCCTGTGCCACCAGGCGTACAGCCTTGTGCCAAATACTCCCGCACATGGTCTAAAAATGGCACCTTTTCAAAATCCACTTCCGCCTGCACGCCACTGCCTTCACACACCTCAATCAGATGCCCCAACAGCCCAAAGCCCGTCACATCGGTAATCGCCTGCACCCCTTCAATCTGCGAAGCCACTGTACCAAACTGATTCAAAGTTGTCATCGCCTCAATCGCCTGCTGCAGATGCTCAGGAGCAATCTTTTTCTGCTTCTGTGCCGTGGTTAAAATCCCAATCCCCAATGGCTTGGTCAAAAACAGTTCACAACCAGGCTCTGCCGCCGTATTGGTTTTCAGGTATTGATTTTCCACCACCCCTGTCACCGCCAAACCAAAAATCGGCTCAGGCGCATCAATCGAATGCCCGCCCGCCAACGGAATCCCCGCCGCTTCACAAGTCGCACGACCGCCCTCGATCACCTGCTGTCCCACTTCTGCAGGCAACTTATCAATTGGCCAACCAAAAATCGCAATCGCCATCAACGGCTTGCCACCCATCGCATAAATATCACTGATGGCATTGGTCGCCGCAATCTGCCCAAAGGCAAAAGGGTCATCCACAATCGGCATAAAAAAGTCGGTCGTACTCAAAACCGAGGTGCCATTGCCCAAGTCAAACGCCGCCGCATCATCCTTACTCGCATGGCCCACCAACAAATTCGGATGCGGCGCCTGCACCTGCTGCGTTTGCAATAAAGTCTCCAACAACTTAGGCGAAATCTTACACCCACACCCTGCCCCATGACTGTATTCTGTCAGTTTAATCACTTTTTCACCTCCTTAAATGGTGAATTCAATTTTAAAAACCCCAGCCCCGAAAGCATCAGGACTG
>JALUXI010000103.1 GCA_027019045.1 Piscirickettsiaceae bacterium
ATAACCAAGCCGCCCCTCTCACCCCACTTGAATCACCAAATTTTGGCGGGCTTAACTGGGTATCCACCCTATCCGAAAACACCCACTGCTGCCACCGCTTAGGGATTTCTTCATATAATTCAACCACATTCCCCATGCCACCACCTAACACTATCACATCGGGATCCAGCACATTGATCACACTCGCCAATCCTTTCGCTAACCAGTCATAATATCGTTGCATTAACGCTTTTGCCTGCTGTTCACCCTGTCGTGCCATGGCAACAATCTCTTTCGCCGTCAAATCCCCCACACTTGATGCGGCAACTTTTGCCACCGCCGCTTGCCGCTCTAATCCCGATCCCGAAATAAAAGTCTCCAAACAACCTCGTTTGCCACAATAGCAAGGTAACTGTTCATCCTTCTCAGTCGCCCAAGGTAACGGATTATGCCCCCACTCCCCTGCAATGCTATTCACACCATTCAAAATCTGACCATTCACCACCACGCCGCCACCGCAACCCGTGCCAATAATCACCCCAAACACACAACTCGCCCCAGCAGCTGCCCCATCTGTCGCTTCTGACAGTGCAAAACAGTTAGCATCATTCGCCAACTTCACCTCACCCTGATAAATCGAGGATAAGGCTCGCTGCAAATCGCCCTGTAAATCCTCACCAATCAACCAAGTGGAATTGGCATTCTTCACCCTGCCCGTCACTTTAGAAATCGCACCAGGAATTCCCACGCCAATTGATAAAATCCCCAGTCCCGTACTCATATGAGCCTGTGTAACCAACCCTACAATCGCCTGAACAGTCCCTGCATAATCCCCCTTCGGGGTCGCCACTCGCTGACGAAACAACTCCTCTCCCACCTCAGATAAAGCAATCACCTCAATCTTGGTGCCACCTAAATCAATCCCAATTTTCATCCACCCTCTCCATTATTTTATGGTTCTTGCAGTACTGATAAAGTGAGGGGGTGAAGTCAGTGTTTGCCTGCGGGAAAGCTGTAGAAGCCGTTAGCGAAATAGCCGACCCAGCAAGCCAATGTTTGAGCGAAGCGAGTTTTGGCTTGCTCGGCTATGAGCTTTACGGATTCACAGCTTGGAGCAACCAAACACTGACTTCACCCCCTCACTTTTCCGTCAAGATGATATTTATAGTCGATCAAAAACCGACCCCTGCTGCGGGGTAAAGAATTTCGCATAGAGTTTGGAAGCATAGACATTGGTCATGCCCGCAATATAATCACAAATCACCCGCTGCTGTGCCTGCTCGCTCTCTGCCTGCAAATAGCGTTGATAAGTCCGTCTTGGTAATAACGCTTTGGGGTTGGCTCGCAGCGACTTGAACAGCTCCATCACAATTAACTGCCCCTTATACTCCATTCCCTTCACTTCTGGCACCGTAATCACCTCATCAAACACAAACTGTTTTAACAAGTTCAATACCGCCTGCTCTGCCTCAGGCAACTGGGCTTGATAGCGTAACAAAGGATGTTCAAAACGCTCATCCTCCACCACCTGCACCGCTTCCACCATAATCCCCACCATTTTACTAATGGCGTGTTTTCGTCCTTTGGAAGAACCGCTAAACAGGCGTTCGGTCATGGTCTCATTCCATAAAGGATAACGATGCATCACCTCAGACCCCATCACCTTCTCCTCCCACAAGGCTCTATCCACCATTCGCATCGCCACCGCATCTTCCAAATCATGAATCCCATAGGCGATATCATCCGCCAGCTCCATAATGGTCGTATCAAAACCTTTATGCAGCGTTACACAATGCGGTTTATTCGGCTCGCAATGCAGTTCGGTAAAACGGTAGCGATCGGTTTCGCTAAAAGGCGACAGCACCCAATCAATCACAGGCTTCTCTTCCAGATACAGTCCCTTCGGCGGCACCCAACGGCTCATATCCAGCGTACGGAAATCCTGTACTTCTGGTTCGGCTAACTGCTGAAGATAATTTGGATTTTTTGCAATAATTTCCTGATACAGGGCGGGATATTTCATCACTCCTAAGGTGGTACGACGAGACAGGTCAATCCCATTTTCAGGCGTATATTCGCCCAACTTCGCCAAAATCCTTAATGTCTGGGCATTGCCTTCAAATCCGCCATAGTGACGCATCATATAGTTCAACGCCACCTCTCCGCCATGCCCAAAGGGTGGATGCCCCAAGTCATGGGACAAACAAATCGCTTCAATCAGATAAAACGACGGCAGCCATTCTAGATAATCTTGACCTTCACCCACCGTAATCAGCTGCTCCACCAGTCCCGATCCAATCTGTGCCACCTCCATTGAGTGGGTCAAGCGGGTGCGGTAAAAGTCACTCTCTAGCAGTCCAAAAATCTGGGTTTTCGACTGCAACCGACGAAAAGAGGCAGAATGAATCACCCTCGCCCGATCCCGTTGATACACAATCCGTGCAGGTCGAGGGGTTTCACCCTTTAAAAACTCACTGTATCGCTCTGTCCAAATTAACGCCTGATTTTCCACGCCCTGTCCCCAAAATGGTAAAATACCGCCATTATTAGCCATCTTTAAAAAAAGGTCAAAAAACAATTATGAAAACCACGCAATTTCTACTCGCCACCACCCGAGAAACCCCAGCCGATGCCGAGATTATCAGCCATCAATTGATGCTGCGAACAGGCATGATCCGCCGCTTGGCTTCAGGTCTCTATAATTGGCTCCCACTGGGGCTTCGAGTACTCCGTAAAGTGGAAGGCATTGTGCGAGAAGAAATGAACCGTTCGGCTCAAGAAGTTCTTATGCCCGTGGTGCAACCCATTGAACTATGGGAAGAGTCAGGCCGTGCAGAGGAGTATGGTCCTGAGCTATTGCGTTTTAAAGACCGTCACCAAAGAGAATTTGTCTTGGGACCCACCCACGAAGAGATTATTACCGACTTGGTG
>JALUXI010000104.1 GCA_027019045.1 Piscirickettsiaceae bacterium
AGATCGCTCGCCGTTATGCGCATTTGATTAAAAAATATCGGGGAGCGATTTCAGGTGAACATGGAGATGGTCGCATTCGAGCCTCTTTCTTGCCAGAGCTGCTCGGTGAAGAGGTCTATGGGGTATTGCAGCAGCTGAAGCAGGCGTTTGATCCTAAAGGATTGCTGAACCCAGGTGTGATTATTGGCAAAATGCCGATCAATTCGTATCTGCGGGCGTATCGTCGTCCTGTGGACAATTTTGAGGAGTTGGTATCCCCTGCTTTTGATTGGTCAGCTGATCTTTCTTTAATGGATGCAGTGGAAAAGTGCAATGGCGCAGGCGCTTGTCGAAAATCGACAGGGGTGATGTGTCCTTCTTATCAAGCGACCCGAGAGGAGGCGTTTTCGACACGGGGACGGAGTAATCTATTGCGTTATGCCTTGACTGAGCCAGATCCTCGTCAGGCACTGAAGGATGATGAATTACAGGCGGCTTTGGATTTATGTTTGGGATGTAAAGGCTGTAAGACGGAGTGCCCCGCTTCGGTTGATATGGCACGGTTGAAGTCGGAAGTGTTGTATCAAGTCAAACAGGCTTTTCCCCGTTTTTCATTGCAAGATTGGGCGGTGGCGAAGTATGGGCGGTTGATGCAATGGGGGAGTCGTTGGCCTGCAGTGTTTAATTTTGTGCAGAATCTGGCAGTGGTGAAGTCGCTGCTTCAGGTGGATGAGCGCCGACCTTTGCCAAAGTTGGCAAAACAGTCTGCCCAAGCAGTTTGGGCAGCGCAATCACAAGAGAAACCACAAACGGTGGAGTTGCTGGTTTTGGTGGATCTGTATAGCAATTACCAAGAGCCTGAAGTTGCCTTGTCTACTTTTGAAGTGTTACAAAAACTAGGTGTGCGTTTTCAGCCTATTTTTATGGTAGATAGTCCAAGGGCTTTAATTAGCCAAGGATTACTGAAAGAAGCCAAAGCAGCTTTGATGCGATTGGCTAAGCAAGTGGATACGGTCGTGGAGCAAACTGGGGAATCCGTGCAGGTGTTAGGTTTGGAGCCTTCTGAAATCTCGGTATGGATGGATGAGCTGCCAGATCTGTTTCCAGAAATTAAAAATTCGGTGAACAAAAGTAAAAAAAGTCAGAATTCCCAGTCCTGTTTGCCTTTTTCGTTTTCAGGACTGGGAATTCTGACAAAAATTCAGCCTTTCGAAGATTTTTTGTTGCAATTTTCCTCAAAAAATCCTGCGTTTACTTGGCCGCAAATTGATGAGGCATGGTTGCATGTGCATTGTCATCAAAAGGCGTTAATGTCGCCCAAACAGACGGAGTCGGCTTTGAAGTTGGTGGCTAAAAGCGTGAAGGTGATTGAAAGTGGCTGTTGCGGTATGTCAGGAGCATTTGGCTATCAGCATTATGAGGTGTCGAAAAAGATTGCGGAACAGGCAGTGTTGCCCGCGGTTGCTGAGATGCCTGAATCAGCCGTGCTGGTGGCAACGGGGACGAGTTGTCGTCATCAGGTGGCGGACTTATCTAAACACTCTGCTCTGCATTTGACTCAAGTATTTGCATTAGCATTCAAAAAAATCACTTAAATCTTTTTTCAATTTCTGTGGTTGTTGTGCATCGGCTTTGAGCGGTTCATGACACCAGATGGCATCTGGCCAAGCTTCATCATTTTCCTGTCTAAACACTAAATGAATATGGGCATAGGGGAGTTTATTGCCTATTTTGGCGATATTGCTGTGTCCGTAACCTTTGGACTGAAGATGGTTGGCGAGGCGTTGAATCTCTGCGTAGAGTTGACCGATATATTCAGGGTCATCAAGCGGCTGCTTTGGGATGATTTGTAGCCAAGGGACTTTGGTGGCTTGTGCCATGACACTATAAAGTGGTGTTTGAGCAAGGTAGGTGCTATCAAAAATCCGTTCCAGCACTTCTGGTTGGTGCGATTCAATAATTTTGTCTTTTTCTAAGCTCATTGTCTTTCTCTGAGTAGGATAGAATAAGGCTATTATTGCAAAAGTTGGTAAAACAATGAAAAAAGTTTTTTTAGCATCACAATCTCCCCGACGGCTTGCGTTATTAAAGCAGTTAGGCATTCAAGCAGAGACGGTCAATGCACCCATTGAGGAGGTAGGTTTGCCGCATGAATCACCAGAGGCTTTTGTATTACGCATGGCGGTAGAGAAGGCGTATGCAGGGTTTAACAAAATTGCGGGGACAGAGAGTTTTGTCATTGCAGGCGATACGGTGGTGTTGGCACAAGGTAAAGTGTTGGGTAAACCGAAAAATCAAACCGATGCCTTTCGGATGTGGCGGTTGTTGTCAGGGCAATCGCATCAGGTGTTATCTTCCGTAGCGGTGGTGAAAGATGGGGTCGCTTATTCAGAGGTGAGTAAAACAGAAGTTTGTTTTAGACAGGTGAGCGAGGCGGAGAGGCAGGCTTATTGGCTCAGTGGTGAACCGCAAGACAAGGCGGGGGCTTATGCCATTCAGGGGTTGGGGGCTAGATTTATTCAGTGTATTGCAGGGAGCTATTCGGGGGTGATGGGACTCCCCCTTTTCGAGCTGGATCGGTTATTAACGCAAGCAGGGTTTTATGCAGAGGATGCTCAGGATGAGTAATGAAGAGAAAGTATTGGTTAATGTCACGCCTTCAGAAACTCGTGTGGCTTGGGTGGAGAATGGCGTGCTGCAAGAGGTGTGGATTGAGCGAGCCAATAAACGGGGGCTGGTGGGCAATATCTATATGGGCAAGGTAGAGCGAGTGCTACCAGGGATGCAGGCGGCGTTTGTGAATATTGGTTTGGAGCGAGCGGCATTTTTGCATCTATCAGATATTTGCCCTAAGGTGATTGCAGGGGTGGAGGATGAGTGTGAAGATATTC
>JALUXI010000105.1 GCA_027019045.1 Piscirickettsiaceae bacterium
TCTAGCTGTTTAATAGGGAAGGGTTTAAAAATATCAAAAAACCGAAACAGCACAAAAGCAAGCAGCCAGTAGAGGGGGGTCTGCGCTGGTAGAAATAAAATGACCCACCAGATGGCGACAAACTCATCCCAGACAATCCCACCATGGTCATGCACCCCCACTAATTCGGCAGAACGACCACAAATCCAGCTGCCGATAAGGGTTCCCAATAGTGTCACACCCCATGCCATGTGAGGTGAATACGCAACTAATGGTAAAAACAGCAACAGCCCCAACAAAGTTCCCCAAGTGCCAGGTCCCTTAGGCAGCAGACCAGAACCAAAGCCAAAACCGAAAAAGAGTACAGGATAACGAAAAAACGCCCGAAACTTGGGCGTTTTATTCGCATTCAGCCATTCCGATGGAAGCGTGACTTGACTCACTTTAAGTCTCGTCCTTTCTTCGCCTCAATACGAAGTCGCAGGGCATTCAACTTAATAAAGCCTTCTGCATCTTTATGGTTATAGGCCCCATCATCCTCTTCAAAAGTCGCAATCGCTTCATCAAACAGACTGTAATCAGACCAACGACCCACCACAATCACATTACCTTTATACAGCTTCACTCGCACTGTGCCTGTAACAAACTTTTGAGACTCATCAATCAGTGCTTGTAGCATTTTACGCTCTGGCGAGAACCAGAAGCCGTTATAAATCATCTCAGCATAACGAGGCATCAAATCATCTTTTAAGTGAGCCGCATTACGATCCATGGTCAAAGACTCCATTGCACGATGTGCTTTGAGCATAATGGTTCCCGCTGGGGTTTCATAACAGCCTCTAGCCTTCATCCCAACAAAACGGTTTTCAACAATATCATCTCGTCCAATACCATTGGCACCGCCAACTTTATTCAGATATTCCATCACCGTCGCAGGACTCATCTTTTCGCCATTGATGCCGACAATATCGCCATTTTCAAATTCAATCTCTAAATAGGTTGGCTCATCAGGAGCTTTTTCAGGTGAAACTGTCCATAACCACATATCCTCTTCTGGCTCATTGGCTGGGTTTTCAATAATCCCACCTTCATAAGAGATGTGCAGCAAGTTGGCATCCATTGAGTAAGGCGATTTTTTGCCCTTTTTCTTCTCAATCGCAATGCCATGCTTTTCAGCATAAGCCATCAATTTTTCGCGAGAGGTCAAATCCCACTCACGCCAAGGGGCAATCACCTGCACATCAGGCATTAAAGCATAGGCATTCAACTCAAAACGCACCTGATCATTCCCTTTACCTGTGGCACCATGAGAGATGGCATCCGCCCCCGTCTCTTGTGCAATCTCGACCAAGCGTTTTGAAATCAAAGGACGGGCAATCGAGGTGCCTAAGCGATATTCACCTTCATAGATTGCATTGGCTCGCATCATTGGGAAGACAAAATCTCGAGCAAACTCTTCTCGCAAATCTTCAATGTAGATCTCTTTAATCCCCATCGCTTCCGCTTTGGCGCGTGCAGGTTCTACCTCTTCACCTTGACCAATATCAGCGGTAAAAGTCACCACTTCGCATTGATACTCTTCTTGCAACCACTTGGCAATAATGGAAGTATCCAAACCACCTGAATAGGCCAAAACGACTTTATTGATTTTTTTTGTCATCACAATTCCTTAAAACGCTATAAATTTGAGCAATTATACCGTAAAATCCTTCTCAATTCGTGTAAAGATAAAGCCCCTTATGAACCTCTTCGATTTTATAAAAGTCACCCCGCAATATATAGTACCTCAGCACCTGCTCTCAACCGCCATGCACTGGTTTATGCAGATTGAAACCCCTTGGGTTAAAAATGCACAAATCAAACTACTGGCTAAGCTCTACAAAATCGACTTGAGCGAAGTACCGCTAGATGACATTACCGACTACCCCACTTTCAATAGCTTTTTTACCCGTTCACTCAAACCTGGCACTCGTCCCATTGATCCAGACCCCAATAGTCTGGTCAGTCCTGCCGATGGCGTGGTGAGTCAATCTCAACATCTTCAAGGCAACACCCTTATTCAAGCCAAATGCCATGACTATACGCTGGAGGCCTTGCTGGGTGGAGATATTGAGTATGCCAAACAGTTTTACAACGGCGATTCTGCGGTCATCTACCTCTCCCCCAAAGACTATCACCGCATCCATATGCCGTGTGATGGCAAACTCATCTCTATGACCTATGTGCCAGGCGACCTCTTTGCTGTCAATCCTGCAACCGTTCGCAATGTAGAAGGTCTCTTTGCTCGTAATGAACGCCTCGTGATTCGTTTTGAAAACGAACACGGCATTTTCTGCTTGATTATGGTGGGGGCGATTTTCGTCGGTAGCATGGAAACCGTCTGGCAAGGCAAAATCACTCCACCCTATCAACCCACACTCCAACACTGGGCGTATGATGAACCGCTTGAGTTTCATAAAGGCGAAGAGATTGGACGATTCAATATGGGATCAACCGTCATTCTCGTTACCCCAGAAGGCCAAATTCCAGAATTGGGCATGATTTCTGCCGATACGCCTGTTAAAATGGGCGAAAAGCTTGCGAGCTATCCAACTACAACACAAAAATCAGAGGAAGCACAACCATGAAAATGATTACTGCGATTATTAAACCGTTTAAACTCGACGATGTCCGAGAAGCTCTGCATGACATTCAAATCGATGGCATGACCGTAGTGGAAGTGAAAGGTTATGGTCGTCAAAAAGGGCATACTGAAATGTACCGTGGTGCAGAATATGTCGTTGACTTCCTCCCAAAGATCAAGATTGAAGTCGGCGTACCAGAAAGCAAGGTGGAAAGTGCGATCGAAGCCATCACCCAAGCTGCTCA
>JALUXI010000106.1 GCA_027019045.1 Piscirickettsiaceae bacterium
TCCCACTTGTGCAATGGCATCATAGGTATCACATGGCTGTGCCATGGTTTTGATTTCGGCTACCACGGCTTCAACTGCTTTGTGAATTCCACGGTTAAGATCCATGGGGTTCATGCCTGCGGCAACAGATTTCATCCCTTCACGCACGATAGACTGTGCAAGTACAGTTGCGGTAGTTGTTCCGTCACCTGCCACATCGTTGGTTTGTGAAGAAACCTCTTTAACCATCTGTGCACCCATGTTCTGGAATTTGTCTTCCAAAGAGATTTCACGAGCGACAGACACACCATCTTTGGTCACAGTTGGGGCACCGAAAGACTTTTCTAGCACCACATTACGACCTTTTGGTCCAAGGGTCACTTTAACTGCATCGGCAAGGATGTTAATCCCTTCGACCATTTTTTCACGGGCATCTAAACCAAATTTCACATCTTTTGCTGACATATTCTTTTTCCTCTTAATTTTTTAATTCACTAAAGCGTTTTAATCGTCTTACTTAGTCTTTGATAGCGATGATGTCATCTTCACGCATCACCAGTAGCTCTTCGCCATCAACGGCGACTTCTTGACCTGCGTATTTACCGAAAAGGACTTTGTCGCCCACTTTTACGGTCAGCGCAATGGTGTTGCCATTGTCGGCAACTTTGCCAGGTCCTACGGCGACGACTTCACCTTCGGCAGGTTTTTCTTTGGCGGAGTCAGGCAGTACGATGCCGCCTGCTGAAACTTCCTCTTCTTCCATTCTGCGAACAACAACACGGTCATGTAATGGTTTAATTGCCATGGTTTTTTCTCCTTGGTTTAACTTAATTTAGCACTCTAAGGTTGTGAGTGCTAATTATTGTATGTAACTCTTTAATGGTGTCAAGTTGTACACCGATAATTGGGACGGATAAAAATTTTTCAAGAGAGCGAATCAAATTTTTTGAGAAAAATGTCAGACTTCCCAAGTCCTGATGGCATGGAAAAGCTTGCAGGACTGGGAATTTTGGCATTTTTTTGATTTTTGGGTTTAGTTTTCGGTGACGACGAGATTATCTCGGTGGATAAGGGATTCGTCTTCCATATAGCCAAGCAGTTTAGGAATCTCTTGGCTGGGTTTGCCTATAATTTTGGCGACTTCGTGGCTGGGGTAGTTGATGAGTCCTCGTGCGACTTCGTGTCCTTTTCCGTCGGTGCAGATGACCAATTCACCCCGCTTAAATTCGCCTTGGTAGCTTTTAACGCCAATGGGCAGGAGGCTTTTGCCTGACTGCTGTAACATTTTGATGGCACCTTCATCGAGTACCAGTGTCCCTTTGGCTTTAAGATGGCCAGCGAGCCACTGTTTGCGAGCACTCATCGGTTCAAGGTCGGGTACCAGTAGGGTGCCAAGCGGTTCAGCTTCGAGAAGGCGGGGCAGAATATTGGACTCTTTACCAGAGGCGATAATGGTTGCGGTGCCAGAGCGAGCGGCGCGTTTGGCCGCCATCACTTTGGTGTACATGCCGCCTTTGCCTAAAGCACCGCCTTCGGGAGAGGCCATCTGTTCTATGTCTTTGCGACTGACGGCAGCTTCGGAGATTAGCTGGGCTTTTGGGTTTTCTCTGGGGTTGCTGTCATAGAGTCCTTGTTGGTCGGTCAGGATGACAAGCACATCTGCTCCAATCAAGTTGGCAGTGAGAGCGGCAAGGGTATCATTGTCACCAAAACGGATTTCATCGGTAACGACAGTATCGTTTTCATTGATAATGGGGACGACTTGGTGACGAAGCAGGGTCTGGAGGGTATTGGTCGCATTCAGATAACGACTGCGATTGGAGAGGTCGTCATGGGTAAGGAGAATTTGGGCGGTTTGCGTGCCAAATTGAGCAAAAGCGGACTCATAGGCTTCAATCAGCCCCATCTGTCCGACAGCAGCGGCTGCTTGGAGTTCAGAAATTTCCGTGGGGCGTTTTTTCCAGCCAAGGCGTTTAATGCCTTCCGCCACGGAGCCAGAAGAGACCAGCACTACTTCTATGCCTTGATGACGAAGGTGAGCAATCTGTTCTGCCCAGTCTTGGATGGCTTCACGATTCAGCCCTTTACCATCATTGGTCAGTAGGGCGCTGCCAATTTTAATCACCCAGCGACGGGATTGTTTGAGCTTATTGCGGTTCATCATCTGTTGGTGCCTGTTGAGCTTGTTGTGCTTTTTGAGCGTTGGCTTCTTTTTCTTCAGCTTGCTGGCGTTTTTTGTTCTGCACCAGTGCTTCTGCGACCGCTTTAACCAGCTCATCGGTGCCTTGGCGTTGGGCAGCGGAGATGGTGAAAACAGGTCCTTTCCAGTCAAGTGCTTTGATGGTTTTCTCCACTTTTTCGGAAACCTCCTCTTCAGGCAGAAGGTCGGCTTTATTAAAGACGAGCCAACGAGGTTTGCCAGCTAGCTCTTCACTGTATTTTTCCAGTTCAGCTTCAATGGTACGAATCGCTTGTTCAGGCGTGGTGTCATCATAGGGGGCTAAATCGACCACGTGCAATAGTAAGCCTGTTCGAGAGAGGTGTTTTAGAAACTGTACACCCAGTCCTGCCCCTTCGGCCGCCCCTTCAATAAGCCCTGGAATGTCAGCAATGACAAAACTGGTTTCAGGTGAGATGGAGACCACGCCTAGATTGGGATAGAGGGTGGTGAAGGGATAGTTAGCAACTTTGGGGCGAGCCGCAGAGACCGCAGTGATGAGGCTGGATTTGCCTGCATTCGGCAGTCCCAGTAAGCCGACATCGGCGAGTACCGCCAACTCAAGTTGTAGATTGCGTTGCTCACCCTCTTCACCAGGCGTGCATTGGCGAGGGGTGCGGTT
>JALUXI010000107.1 GCA_027019045.1 Piscirickettsiaceae bacterium
GCGGTGTCCATATGGGGTTTTGCTTGGGGCATTTAAAGCGGTGTTTTTCTAGTCGCTTATACCAGAGGATAAAGCCATTGCGCTCCCAGTAGAGGAGTTTGATTTTATCTCGGCTGCGATTATAAAACCTGAATTCAACTAATAAGTGCATAATCCATTAACTTTCTCATATCGACGCCCGTAGATTCCAGAAATGCCTCATAGGGGGTTCTAAATCCAAGGCATTTTCTTGGTCTACTGTTAAGTTTGTGAACAGCATCAAAAACCTGTTGCACGGTAACATCAATCAATTCCATTGACTTTGGAAAATATTGACGCAGTAATCCATTGGCATTCTCATTCTGCCCCCTCTCCCATGAATGGTAGGGCTTGGCAAAATAGGTATCACAATCAAGTGCTTGAGCAATGGCTGTATGTAGACTAAACTCCTTTCCATTGTCAAATGTTAAGCTCGAGACAAACTCCTTGATAGGTTCAAGCAGTGAAATAATGGCTTGTGCTACTTCATTTGAGGTTTTTCTTCTTACAGGTAGGGCAAGGCGTAGTTTTGTTTGTCGTTCATCTAGGGTGACTAGAGCCCCTTTATGTTGTTTGCCAATCATGGTGTCTCCTTCCCAGTCCCCTAATCTTTCTCTGTTATTGGCTTCTTCAGGCCGTTCATCAATGTCAACCCTATTCGGTATGCCTGTTCGATTGTGAGCATTGCCATAGCGTTTTCGATACCGTTTGTTTTGGTGCCGAAGATGGGTGTAAAGCTTTCCACCTGCTTCTTTGTCTCGTAGTATGAGCTTGTAGATGGTTTCATGGTGAAGTGAAACAACCCCTTCTTTCTTTAGCCGTCCTGCAATTTGTTCTGGGCTCCAACCCTCTTCAAGGTGTTGAATAATTTGCTCTTTAATTGAGTCCGTCACCTTAATTGATTTTTTCTTGTTGGTATGACGCTCTTGTGCAAAGCCATTGGCTTGTTTGTGGCGATAGCCTCTCTTTCCCTTGTTCCGCTTCACCTCTCTAGAGATTGTGCTTTGGGAGCGATTGAGTGATTTGGCTATCTCGTTCATAGAGCTCCCATTTCTTAGCTCAACTTCTATATAATGTCTTTCTTCAAGGCTCAAGTGTTCATAGCTCATTGCTAACCTCCGCAAGTAACTTGGTAACTTAATTGCGAAGTGTAACATTTGAGCCTTGTCTATTTTTGGCAAAATGATTTCTTCACAATTAAATTAAGGGCTGAAGGTTATGCACTTATGATACGAATTCAGGTGTGATCAATGAAGAGGTGCCTGTCAATAATATTGAAATTTGGGAAATCACCAATAATATGATGATACCGCATAATTTTCATATCCATGGCACACACTTTATTCCCCTCGATCGCAATGGTTCTACAAATAATTTGGAAGCTTGGGAGCGAAACTGCTATAAAGATGTTCTCTATATGCCGCCACAAAGCACAGCCCGATTTGTGGTACAGATGACCGATTACACCGACACTGTTTATCCTTATATGTACCACTGTCATATCTTAGAACATGAAGATGCAGGGATGATGGGGCAGTTTACCGTCGTTTAATCGACTACCCTAGTCAAAAGCACGCCCTCTTCACTTAAAGATTGCAATGCGTTAAAGGCATCGCTCTTTAAGTGAGTGGGAGGCATTTCATCTTGTGGTGCATCCCAATAGGCTTGCATCCAGCTTTGCCATAATGTCTCAAAACTGGCGGGCTGTTCGCTTAAAAGATGTAACAACTGGGCTAACAATGGCGTGAGTTTAATAAACTGCACCTGCTCTGCATCATCTCGGTAAACCAAAAACCCTGTCCATTCAGGCTGAATCTGATCTGCATTTTCCAAGGCAATCTGATCCACAGGCCACTCATAACTCACCACCCATGCCAAATCAGACAACCGTAATTTCTGTTCAAGCGTTAAATCCTTAGCCAACGCCCAATTGGCTTGCTCCGCTTCAGGTATCGACGATTCAGGCGCTACCATCAATGCTAACTCCACCCACTCATAATGGGCAAAAGAGAGTGTCCAAGGCGGCAAATCTGCTAGCCCCTCATAATGGGATAAAAATTGCAAAAACTCCTGCCCCAGCTCATGAAACAAGGGCGTGTGTGCTTGATGCTGTTTTAAGAAATCTCTCGTCAAACGGGCAACCGTCTCTTCACCCAAGACTTCACTTAACACAGGAAAAACACTGCCCACAAAGCCATGCAGATTATTAAAAAACAACGATTGATAAGCCGCTAATCGCTCAGAAGCGACGGGCAACCCGCCAACCTTTTCTCCTTGATAAGGATGAGCTTCAGGATCTCGAATCATCTGTGTCATCTGCTGTTGCAGCTGCTGAAACTTGGGCAAATCATGAGTCATCTGAACCTTCTCCTTGCTGAAACCTTTGCTGAGCGTGACGAATCTGATTCACCTCCTGCATCAGCTCTTCCAAAGGCGGTATATTAAAATCCCGCTCCAAAAGCGTCGATTGCAAACCATGCGTTTGATAGGTGAAGTCCAATAGCTTCCATACTGCTTCTTTCACAGGCTGACCGTGAGTATCGATTTTCAGATCTTCTGCTTCATCAAAATGCCCCGCCATATGCAGATACATAATCCGTTCAGTCGGCATCTGTTCAATAAAGGCTTCAGGGGTATATTGCTGATGGTTAATCGCATTGACAAAGGTGTTATTCACATCCAAAAGATAGCCACAATCTGCCTCTGACAACACCGCTTGAATAAACTCAATCTCACTTAGCTCATCTGTCGGCATCGCATAAAAAGAGACATTTTCAACTCCAATCGGCTGCTCCAAAAAGTCCTGCACTTGACGAATACGGTCAGCTACATAATGTACCGCTTCCTCGGTAAACGGAATCGGCATCAGATCATACAGGTGACCGCTGTCTCCGCAGTAGCTTAGATGTTCGGTATAGCAGCGAATCTGGTGTTGACGGAAAAATGTCTTCAGTTCCGCTAAATATGCAAAATCTAAAGGACGAATCCCGCCCAAATCCAAAGAGAGACCATGACAAACAAAGGGCAGCCGTTCGGTCAGTTGGCGAAGTTTTTTTGCATTGGCACCGCCCATCTTCACCCAGTTCTCAGGCGCAATCTCCATAAAATCGACCGCTAAATCGGGTTGGGCAATCACCTCATCAATAAAGTCCCGCCGTAACCCAAGACCCACCCCTTGAATCTTACATTGAAAAGCCATTTTGATTCCTTAATCAAATAGAGCATATAAAAAAGGCAGACCGCTAGCTAGGATCTGCCTAATTGAGAGCTTTGCGGTTAGACAGCGTGGTTACATTTTACCGCCACATTTACCTTCACCACATTTACCTTCCATGGGTTTTTTCTTCATGCCGCCACATTTGCCTTCCATCGCTTTTTTCTTCATGGCTCCGCCGCATTTGCCTTCCATGCCTTGCTTTTTCATGGCACCGCCGCATTTGCCTTCCATGGGCTTTTTCTTCATGCCGCCGCACTTGCCTTCCATGCCTTGCTTTTTCATGGCACCGCCGCATTTGCCTTCACCACATTTACCTTCCATCGCCACCTGCTGGTAGCCACCTTCCATCTTTTTAAAACCAAAACCAGACTCAGCCGCTTTCGCCACACCCGTTGCACCGACCATGGCCGCACCTGCCATCATTAAAAAGTCACGACGCGATTTTTTATCTTGCTTACTCATTTTCTCTCTCCTTGATAAGATTAGGGGGGGTCAAAAATAAACGCTTTTGACCTCTTCCCTTTTAAGACCGATATTTTCATTAAATATTTCAGCCGATTAAATATTTAAGGTTTAAAGCATAACGCCATACTTCATATTGTGCAATATTTAAGTTTTTTACTCGCTGATCCAAATCTTTCTGTGCATTGAGCACATCTAAAATGGTGCGTTCTCCTGTTCTCAAGCCCGCTTCAGTCGCTTTTAATGCCTGCTGTGCCGCTTGCACGGAAGCTTGTAGCGCTGGCAACTGTTTAGAGAGCGAACGCAAACCCGATACAGCCGTTTCCCACTGCTGTTGTAGATTGAGCCGAACTTGTGCTATCTGCTGGCGCACCCGCTGTTGCTGAACTTGCACCGCAGCAACCGCTGCTTGATCTTCTCCAGATTGATAAAGCGGTAGCTCTAACTGCAAAGCTGCTTTCGCTCCCTGCATATCGTCATAATATCGCCCCCCGCTATTGTTGTACACCAAAGCCCCCACTGCATTCAGTTTAGCGCCGTAACGGTGTTTAACCGCCTGTTGCTGGCGTTGTAACTGCACTAATTGCTGCTGCAATGCCTGAATTTCAGGGTGCTGGTTTAACGATTCATGCTGGCAGGACTGGGAATTCTGACAAAATTTCAGAAATTTTTTCAATTGTTGCTCATTTTGTTGAATGCTTTGTGGCGTGGCGAGTGGTAGCTGCTTTGGATCAAAGGTCTGTTCAAAGGAACCATTACTCTGTGCCACCAACTTCTGCCAAAAGGTCTGCACCTGCTGTTTAGCTTGCAGTTGACTGGACTGCATCAGGGCAATACGACTGGCAACCTCGGCAATGTCGTTCAGCTGGGTCATACCGACTTGATAACGAGCCTGCAGTTGCTGTTTGATGTCTTGCATCGCTCGTAACTGTCTTTCAGTAAACCGCACCTGTTCTTGCTGTTTCAGCAACTGAACAAAGTTCAACCCCACTTGCAGTGCCAAACGCTTGGCGGCCGCTTGCTGTTGCCAGTGACGCACTTGGGTCGCCGCCTCGGCTGCTTTCTCCTGCTCGCTCAAATGGGGGGCATAGAGCGGATAGGTCACGACCAGCTGATTTGCGGTACGGGAAAAATCCTGCTTCATTGAAGCCACTCCCAGCTCACTTTTTAGCACCACCTTCGCCCCCTGCTTGCCCTGCTGTACTTGCACCTGCTTTTGTGCCTGTAAGACAGCCTGCTGCTTGGCTTGCAAGTCAGGATTGCGGTCAAGGGCTTGTTGCTGCCACTGCACCAAGTCTTCAGGTAGCGGCAAATTGGGGAGCTGTGCCAGAGCCGAGTAGCTCACTAAACTCAAGATCAAAATTAAAACTTTCATCACTTTTTCTCCTCTGTGCTGGCATGATTAAGCTGTTTGAGCGTCTGCCAATACACAATAATGGGAATTAAAAACATTGAGACCATCGGGGCGGTAATCATGCCGCCCACCATCGGTGCGGCGATGCGTTTCATCACATCCGCTCCTGTCCCCGTGCCGAACATAATCGGTAACAGACCGACCAGAATCACGGTGACCGTCATCGCTTTGGGGCGTACTCGCTGCACAGCACCTTTCATAATGGCCGTCATCACCTCTTGCGGCGTATTGAGCTGGTTTTTCTCTTTCGCCTCAGCAATCGCCTGCTTGAGATAGAGCAGCATAATCACCCCAAACTCTGCAGCCACCCCTGCCAAGGCGACCATCCCCACGGCTACCGCCACCGAGAAGCGGTAATCCAATGCCCAGAGCAACCAGACACTGCCAATCAGAGCAAAAGGCAACACCGCCATAATCATCATGGCATCGCCCATATTGCGGAAAATCATAAACAGTAGGACAAAGATAATCAGCAGCGTTAGGGGAATGATTTTTTCCATCTTCTCTTGGGCTTTGAGCAGTGCTTCATACTGCCCTGTCCAAGTGATGCTGTACCCAGGTGGGAGCTTGACCTGTTCCTGCACAATGTGTTTGGCATTTTTGACATAGGCCGCCAGGTCCGCTTGACGATCTAAATCGACAAACACCCAACCATTGAGTCGAGCATTTTCCGACTTTAACATCGGTGGTCCCATCTCTACCGCCACTTTAGCCACCTGACCCAGCTGAATCTGAGCGCCACTGTCCGTCACAATCGGCAGGTTTTGCAATGCTTCCACTGAATCACGCCAAGTTTGTGGATACCGCAGGTTAATCGGATAGCGTTCCCGCCCTTCCACGGTTTGCAAGAGGTTTTTCCCGCCCACCGCCACGCTAATAATAGTGTTCAAAGCTTGAATACTTAAACCATAGCGAGCGGCAGCGGCACGATTGGGGGTAATGACAATATAACGCCCGCCTGTGACTCGATCAGAAAAGGCAGACAGCGTGCCTGGCACTTTGGACACCACCGATTCAATATCAGCACCGATTTTCTCAATGGTTTTCAGGTCATCCCCCGCTACCTTAATCCCAATCGGGGTTTTAATCCCTGTAGAGAGCATATCAATACGGGTTTTGATCGGTTGTACCCACGCATTGGTCACTCCTGGGAAACGCACCTTTTCATTAAGCTGTTGAATCAACTTATCTAGGGTCATCCCAGCAGGCCATGCTGACTGAGGCTTGAGCTGAATGGTGGTTTCAATCATGGTGAGCGGGGCGGGATCCGTCGCAGTGTCTGCTCGCCCGATTTTACCAAACACCGACTTCACCTCAGGGAAGGTTTTAATCAGACGGTCGCTCTGTTGCAACAAGGCTTGTGCCTCTCCAATCGATAACCCAGGGAGCGTGGTCGGCATATAGAGCAGATCCCCCTCTTCCAGCTCTGGCATAAACTCCGACCCCATCTGTTGCCACGGATACACCATTGAACCGACCAAAACAATACTCAAGGAAATCACCGCCCATCGCAGCTTCATCGCCCACTTCAACAGCGGTTGATAGAGCCAAATCAGAAAACGGTTCAATGGGTTTTTCTTTTCATCAGGCAGTTTGCCACGAATAAAGTACCCCATTAGTACAGGCACCAACGAAATCGAGAGTCCTGCGGCAATCGCCATTGCCAAGGTTTTGGTCAACGCTAAGGGACTGAATAGTTTGCCCGCTTGCCCTTCGAGAGCAAAAATCGGCACAAAACTTAAGGCGATAATCAGCAAGGAGAAAAATAGCGAAGGGGCGACTTCAATCGCTGACTGCTCAATCACTTTCCAGTGCGCTCGTCCTTTTGGCACTTCACCCTTCTGTTCACGGTAACGCTCTAGATGTTTATGGGCATTTTCAATCATCACAATCGCCGCATCGACCATGGCACCAATCGCAATCGCAATGCCCCCCAAACTCATAATATTGGCGGTCACCCCCATCTGCTGCATCACAATAAAGGCACCCAACACGCCAAGCGGGAGAGAGATAATTGCCACCAAAGCGGAACGCAGATGAAACAAAAACAGCAAGGAGACCAATGCGACCACCACCATCTCTTCAATCAGCTTGTGGTTCAGCGTCTCCACCGAGCGGTGAATCAAGCCAGAGCGATCATAAGTTTCCACCACTTCCACGCCTTTAGGTAAGCCCGATTTTAATGCCGCCAATTTATCCTTGACCGCATTGATCACCCGTAAGGCATTCTCGCCCGAACGCATCACCACAATACCGCCAACCACTTCACCTTCACCATTCAGTTCAGCAATGCCTCGACGCATTTGCGGTCCTAAACGAATATCGGCAATTTGGCTAAGCAGAATCGGCGTTTGGGTGGTCGCATCCAGCCCCACTGGCACCTGCGCTAAGTCTTTAAGCTGCTGCACATAGCCTTTGACCTGCACCATATACTCCGCTTGTGCCTGCTCAATCACCGATGCGCCTGTTTCCGCGCTGCTCTGCTGAATCGCTTGCTGCACCTGTTGCAGTGTCAAGCCATAGGCTCGCAAGGCATTGGGCTTGACCACCACCTGATACTGCTTCACCATGCCGCCCACGGTGGCCACTTCGGACACACCTGGGATGGCTTGCAGTTCATATTTTAAGAACCAGTCTTGCAAGGTTCTTAAGTCAGCCAAGCTATGGGTATGGCTTTTATCGACCAACGCATATTCATATACCCAGCCCACACCTGAAGCATCAGGCCCTAAAGTCGGCTGTGCATTCTGGGGAAGTTGACCTTTGACTTGGTTAAGATACTCCAGTACTCGAGACCTTGCCCAGTAGGGATCCGTGCCTTCTTTAAAGATGACATAGACATAGGAATCCCCCAAAAAGGAGTAGCCTCGTACCGCTTTCGACCCTGGCACCGACATCATCAGTGAGGCAATCGGATAGGTGACTTGGTCTTCCACCACCTGCGGGGCTTGACCTGGGAAGGGGGTTTTAATAATCACTTGCACATCGGAGAGATCAGGAATCGCATCCAGTGGTGTCTGTTTAACCGACTGCCACCCCCAAACCGCTAAAGCAATGGCAAAAAGCAATACCAAGGCACGGCTGGCAATGCTGCCAGAAATAATCTGCTTAATCATAATCCTGCCCTCCTATTTGATGGAATCAAAGTCATTAGCCGTCTTGGACGACTTGGCAGACGATTTTGGCTGTGATAAGCGAAGCAGGTTGGCTTTAATCTGACTTTCAGAATCCAACAAGAATTGACCACTGATTACAATCTCATCCCCTTCCTGCAAGCCTGACTGGATTTCTACCAAATCGCCCGACTGCATCCCTGTCACCACCTTTACGGGCTGGTAACGCCCAGGGGCGACAACCTTCACCACCCGCTTTTCCGAGCCATCATCAATCACTGCCGATAGTGGCACGATCAATACATTGCGTTTGGGACCACCATAGATGGTGACATCCACAGGTGCGTTAATCGGATAGGCCAGATTGTGATTCTCCACGGTCATTCTGGCTCTCAGGGTTTTGGTTTTAGGGTTGAGTTCAGGATAGAGATAATCAATGGCACTCTCTTGCGTCATCTGCGGCATTTTGGGCATGCTCACTTCCGTGGTTTTGCCCACTGCCACCCATGACTGCTGTTGCGACAAAATTTGGGCTTCCACCCAGACTTTAGAGAGATCGGTAATCGACATCATCTCTAAACTGGGTTGAACATACATGCCAGGTTGCACCTTCAACTGCCCCACCACGCCACTTTGAGGCGCATAAACGGGTACCTTATTGATCACCTTACCTTGTCGTTCAATTTGACGAATGGTTTTAGCAGACAACCCTAAAAGCTCTAAACGGGTACGCGCAGAATCCAGCAATGGCTGTGCTTTTTTACCCAGTTGTTTGACATTCTGCTTAGCCAATAGCAGATCCTGCTGGGCGGAGACCATTTCGGGCGAATAGATCCGATAGAGTAGCTGCCCCTTTTTCACCTTAGCCCCCTCTTCTCGAACCTGAAGCTGACTCACCCAACCCGAGGCAAAGGGGTGAATATGCACCACACGGGTCTCATCAGGTTTAACCACACCATAGGTTTTAATATATTTCCACAAGGTGTCTCTGACCACTTTAGCGGTATGAATCGCCAAAGTCTGCTGCAAACCTTCCCCACTCTGTGCATCGGTAGTGGGTGCGCTGACTGCTGGATAAGCATCCGTAGAGGCTTCAATCTTCTGCTTGACCAGCGTCATGCCACAAATCGGACAGGTTCCTGGATGGTCTCGCACAATCTGCGGATGCATGGGGCAGACATATTTAAAAGATTCCGCCGCTAGCAGAGCTGGTGCTGAAAATGCTGATAAAGCCCCAGTCAATGCGGAACGCAAAAATTGACGACGGGACTGGAAATTTTGAGAATTTTGTGCGTTTTTTGAAGTTTTCTTTAAAGTGTGCATACGCCTTCCTTTGTTTTAAAGTCTCTTAAATTTGGGTTGAAAAAACGAATAACGGCTCAGATAGCCCCTGAAATTCGTCAATTCAAGGCGGAATGTTCGTTCAATAAATGACCATTTTCCAACGCAGACGAGGCGGGTTTCAGGAGTGAGTTGAGTCGTTACAAAAACTTAGACTTTCGGCGGGCGTAGAAGACCTTTTAGATTTGGAAAGGGGAGGGCGTTAGAAATAGGTGGGAAATAAGGAGTGACTCGAATAGTCGAATGAGGCATCCAGCCTTCTATCAGTAAAAGTAAGAAATGAGAAACGGAGAACATCATTAAACAGTGGTCGGCACAGCTTTGGTCACAAGCTGCTTCATGTTCACAACAATCACAATGTGCGGCTTGCATCTGCTGGCAACTCGTCGAGACAGGTACTTGCTCAGCCAAGCTCTGACCACTGACCACCACAAATGGCCCCAATAGGATGCTTAAAAAGTATAGTTTTAAAACTTTTAATTTCATATTCAACCGATTAGAATGAAATTTTCCATTCTCAAAATAACCACTATGCGTTTTTCGATACTGATAAGACCTCTTCAACCGTTTTTTATTTCATTGAGCTTCATTTTTTTCTCTGTTTTTGCTCATGCACAGAACCTCAACGCTTGGCAAGACCCCAACTATATTGAACGCGCTTTTATAGAAGTCGCTTTAAAAAATGAATATCGCAAGACCGATCAACGCATAGTGAAGTGGGAACACCCTATTCGCTATCAAATTCAATACCTTTATATCAAACCCTATCCAATTGCCGATGCTTTAATCAAAGCGCATCTACAAGATTTAGAAAGCTATACGCATCTATCTATTGACCCTGCTGGCAAGCGGCGACCTAACTTTCGGATTATCTTTACCCAAGATCGCTACTTTAAAGATGTGATTGCTCAATATGCCCACAGCCGAGTACAGGATATCGATAAAAAAGCCAACTGCATGGGCACTTTTCAAACCAATCGACAACATGAAATTACTCATGCCACCGTGGTCATTCCCGTCGATCACGCTTTAGCTCATGGCCTGCTACCAGCTTGTGTTGTGGAAGAGACAACCCAGGTGCTTGGACTACCGAATGATTCCGATTGGGTCAATCCGAGTATTGCCAATGATGCATCGAAAATCGATCTGCTGACAGGATTGGATTATATTATGTTGAAAATTCTCTATGACCCCACTCTCAAGCCCGCCTTGAAAGCAGGAATGCCTTTAAAAGTGAGTCGTCCGATTATTCGTCAACGAATCAAAGAACTGAAAAAACGAGGAGAAATCAAGCGCGCTTCTCGTATCGTCAACCGAGGCGAATTAGCTCGAATGGTAAATTAGAAACCGTAAATGAACAGCTGTTACTTAAGGTGCATCTTTAGCTTGTTTATCTTGTGCTAACTGCTGAATAACGACGCCCGCCAAAGTCAGTCCAAAAATCCCTGGCATATAACTCGCCGTTCCATTCACCACTCGACCTCTCGCCCCTTCAATTTCCTCCATAGGCCCTGGCGGGACTGGGGTTTCTGAAGAAAATACGGTCAAAATGCCTTTGCCGATGCGTTGCTTCTTTAATCGTTGTCGCATATTCCTTGCCAGCGCACAGCCGTGGGTTTTCATTAAGTCTGCCACATGAATCTTTGTCGGATCCATACGCCGTCCCGCTCCCATAGAGGAGGCGACAGGGAGACCCAGTTGATAAGCGGTTGCCACTAAAGCGACTTTACAATTTAAACTATCAATGGCATCCACGACATAATCATAAGTCTCTGCCTGCAGCGTGGGCAACATATCTTCAGGGGTTAAAAACCGTTGCTGCGTATGGACGATGCAACGAGGATTGATATCCTGAATACGCTTCGCCATTACATCGACTTTAGGCTGACCTATCGTACTGTGTAGGGCGACTAATTGCCGGTTTAAATTGGAAGGGGAAACCACATCTTGGTCAATCAATGTCAACTGCCCCACGCCAGCCCTAGCGAGGGCTTCAGCGACAAAACCACCCACGCCACCGACACCTGCTAAAAAAACATGACTATTGGCTAATCGTTCAATCCCCTTGTCACTGAAAACCAAACGGCTTCGTTCGAAAATAGCATCCTCTAAAAATTCAGATTTTGACATGAAATAAGGTCCCGATTTGTTGTCTGTAAAGAGTATGAAGAGATTCTAAAGGCTCATTCCTTAATTCTGCAACTTTTTGCATCACATGTAGCACATCAGCAGGAGAGTGAATACCCAATATCTCCGTATTAGGATAATCGGTTTCATAGAAAAAAAACTCAGGGTGCAAGGATTTAACCGTCTGAACCAATTTATTATGCTCAGGGTTTCTGAATAACGCTGGGCCAACACCCAGCTTAAAACCCAATCGAGTATAGGAAAGCGCTAACTCAGACGAACCATAAAAACCGTGAATCACCCCCTTGACCTGTGGGAAAGCTTTAAGCTGCTTAATCACCTCTGGATGGCTTTTAACTGCGTGAATAGACACAGGCAACTCATATTCAGCAGCAAATGCTAACTGCTGTTGGAACACATAAATTTGAACATCATGATTGACTGAAATACGAGGATGGAAGTCTAAGCCTATTTCGCCTATTGCAGTCATATCACTGTGTTCTTTGCGCAATACGGTATTCAATTGTTCAATTAAAATCTCAGATTGATGCATATCATTAGGTAAAAACCAAGGATGTAATCCATAAGCTGGAAAAACTTGCTGGTGATACTTTTGGGAAAGTATTTGTGTAATCTGTATATCTTCTAGCGTAGTAGAAACAGAAAGGCAATGCAGGTAAGGATTAGATGACAAGAGTGCAGAGATGTGCTCTTCAGAGAAGTTTTGAGCTAAATGACAATGGGAATCAAAAGACGAAAAAAGAACCATAAAAAAAAGGCCGTGAAACACGGCCTTTTAAGATTAAGCTTCTTCTGAAGCTTCGTCAGCAGTCTCTTCAACTACTGGACGATCAACCAACTCAACAATGGCCATGGGCGCATTGTCGCCAGGACGATAACCACATTTCAAAATGCGGATATAACCACCTGGACGGTCTGTATAACGAGGACCGATTTCAGAAAATAATTTTCCTACGGCCGCTTTATCGCGTAAACGAGAAAAAGCAATACGACGGTTATGTACAGAATCGTTTTTAGCCAAAGTGATTAGCGGTTCTGCAACAGAACGCAATTCTTTTGCTTTGGCAACGGTTGTACGAATCACTTCATGTTCAATCAGTGATGCCGACATATTACGGAACATCGCTTTACGATGTGAGCTATTTCTATTGAGTTTACGACCACTCTTACGATGACGCATGATAGCTTTCCTTCTATGCTGTTTCTTTGCTCACCAAACTAGCTGGTGGCCAATTCTCTAACTTAGTCCCTAAAGACAGTCCGCGTTGTGCAAGGACATCTTTAATCTCTTGCAAGGACTTCTTCCCTAAGTTAGGGGTTTTTAATAGATTAGATTCAGCACGCTGTACTAAATCACCAATATAATAAATCTGCTCTGCCTTGAGACAGTTAGCTGAACGGACAGTCAACTCAAGATCATCAACTGGCTGAAGGTAGATTGGATCAAATTCATGCTCCTCTACTTCAGGCTCTTGAGTTTCGCTCTGCTTAAGATCAACAAAAGCAATCAGTTGATGATGCAGCACTGTAGCCGCTTGCTTAATCGCATCTTCAGGCTTCAAAGTACCATCAGTTGTGATATCAATAATCAGTTTATCAAGGTCCGTTCTCTGTTCAACACGAGCATTCTGAACTTCATAGCTGACGGTATGAACAGGGCTGAAGCTTGCATCCAATTTCAATACGCCAATGGTATTGTCATCGGAGTGAGCAGCGGTACGGTAACCCATCCCCTTCTCAACTTTAAGCTTCATGTTCAATACAGCGCCTTCACCCAAATGTGCAATGACCAAATCTTTATTAGCCACTTCAACATTATGGGTTTCACTGATATCACCTGCGGTCACAACAGCTGGGCCGACAACGTTCAAAGAAAGTTCCGCTTCTGTACCTTCGTGCAATTTAATAGCCACTTGTTTGAGATTTAGCAAAATCTCAAGTACATCTTCTCGTACACCTTCAATGGCTGAGTACTCATGGAGCACGCCATCGATTTGTACTTCTGTGATCGCTGCACCAGGCATAGAAGACAGTAAAATTCTTCTTAATGCATTTCCAAGGGTGTGACCAAAACCTCTTTCTAAAGGCTCTAGTGTCACTTTACTATGGAATTCATCTGTTGATTGAATGTCCACCAAGCTTGGGGTCAATAGTTGTTCTAACATCTCTTGCATTAGACGCTGTCTCCGTTTGTGTTCAAACTGTTACTTAGAGTATAGCTCTACAATTAAGTTTTCAGCGATATCCGCAGGTAAGTCAGAACGATCTGGAAGGTTTTTGAAAGTCCCTTCAAGCTTGTCTGCATCAACTTCAACCCATCCAACATGACCCATTTGCGTTCTTAGGTCCATTGCAGATTTTATACGCGTTTGATTTTTTGCTTTTTCACGAACAGAAACAACATCACCAGGCTGCACTTCATAAGAAGGAATGTTCACAGTTTGACCATTTACAGCGATGGCTTTATGTGAAACCAACTGGCGTGCTTCAGCGCGTGTAGAAGCATAACCCATACGGTAGACAACATTGTCTAATCGGCTTTCCAGGATTTGCAACAAGTTCACACCTGTTGATCCTTTACGACGATCCGCTTCTTTGTAATAAAGACGGAATTTCTTTTCAAGCACACCATAGATGCGGCGTACTTTTTGTTTTTCGCGTAACTGCAAACCATATTCAGTTACTTTTGCTCTACGACCACCGTGTTGGCCAGGAATCTGATCAATTTTACATTTTGATTCAATGCTACGAATTCCGCTTTTAAGGAATAGGTCTGTGCCTTCACGACGAGCAAGTTTACACTTTGGTCCAATATATCTAGCCATTTGAAATAATCCTATACACGACGTTTCTTAGGTGGACGACACCCGTTATGAGGAATAGGCGTCACATCCGCAATTGAGGTAATTTTAAACCCAACTGAATGTAGCCCACGAACAGCAGAGTCACGACCTGGTCCAGGACCTTTTACCATGACATCCATGTTTTTAACACCATATTCCGTTGCCAACTGGCCTGCTTTTTCTGCAGCAACCTGGGCTGCAAAAGGGGTACTTTTACGCGAACCACGGAAACCACTGCCACCGGCTGTTGCCCAGCAAAGCGCATTTCCTTGACGGTCTGTAATAGTGATAATGGTGTTGTTAAAAGTGGCGTGAACATGTGCAACGGCATCCGTTACAACTGTTTTGACCTTCTTTTTTACTCGACTTTTTGCTTTTGCCATAATTATTCTCGCAAGTTATGCTTAACGTTTAATTGGACGCTTAGGTCCTTTACGCGTACGAGCATTCGTCTTGGTACGCTGACCACGAACAGGTAGGCTACGACGGTGGCGGATGCCACGGTAACAACCCATGTCCATTAGACGTTTAATATTCATAGAGATTTCACGACGCAAATCACCTTCAATACGATAGTTTGAAAGTTCATTACGAATCGCTTCTAGTTGATCTTCTGTTAACTCTCTCACTTTGGTAGTAGGATCAATACCTGTCTTCTCAAGAACCTTCTTGGAAGTGGTCAAGCCTACTCCATAAATGGAGGTTAAACCAATAACAATATGCTTGTTAAGTGGAATGTTTACGCCGGCAATACGAGCCATCTGTGACGCTCCTCTAAATCCATCTTCAAAAAACGGCTGATTATATCAGCCTTCCATATAAATTACCAGAAATAAATTGTCAATCCTATTGCCAATTATTTCCCTTTTAAGTTTGCTTTTTTCATCATACTTTCGTACTGCCC
>JALUXI010000108.1 GCA_027019045.1 Piscirickettsiaceae bacterium
TTGGCAAAAAACTTGGCAGATTCCTTTAGCAGGTCGAAATGCTCGTGGTAAACCGATTGTGAATATCTTGCCTTTGGAAGAGGGTGAAGAGATTACCTCTATTCTGCCCATCAGCGATTTTGATAATCAGCATTTTGTCTTTATGGCGACAAAAAATGCGATCGTGAAGAGAGTGAAGCTAGCCGATTTCTCCCGCCCTCGTGCCAATGGCATTATTGCTGTGGATCTGCTTGACGATGATGAGCTGGTCGGGACAGCGCTTACCAATGGGGAGCAGGAAATTATGCTCTTTAGCAATGCAGGTAAGGCGATTCGTTTTAAAGAGCATGATGTACGGGTGATGGGTCGTCAAGCTCGTGGTGTCCGAGGCATGAAGCTGAAAGAGGGGCAGAAGGTTATCAGTATGCAGGTTGCACAGCCGGGTCAATTGATTTTAACGGTGACCGAGCATGGCTATGGAAAATGTACGCCTGTTGAAGATTACTCTACCATCAACCGTGGTGGGCAAGGAGTGATTTCGATTAAAACCTCTGAGCGAAACGGTGAAGTGGTGGCAGCAGTTTCTGTCACACTTGATCAAGAAGTGGTCTTAATTACCAACCGTGGTACGCTTGTTCGCACCCGAGTCGCAGAAATCTCTGTGGTGGGTCGCAATACCCAAGGGGTGAAGCTGATCAATGTCGGTGAGGATGAAATGGTGGTCGGTGTGGCTGTGGTTGATGTGGATGAGGAAGAGGTATCTGAAGATGCGGATAGCATTGAAGTCGTGCCAGCTTCCGAAGAGCCGTTAGCCAACTCTCAGGAGACAACCGCTGATGAATAAAACCAAAGTGGATGATATGCTTATTGAGATGATTGAACCTAAGCTTCAGGAAATTGAAAAGAAGTTTGCTGAAGGAAAGGGGTTGACTCAAGATGATATCAATACCTTATTGCTCAAGTCTCAATATAACCATATCAATCATTTAGATCAAAAACTGGATGAAGTAACGGCTGATGTAGCGAGTCTAAAATCAGAGTTTTCACTCTTAAAAAGTGAGATTGAAACAACCATTCAAAAAGCCCTTAACCGTAATATGATGTTATTGGTTACGGTGATGGGGATATTTGTGATTTTGTCAAAATTGGTGGATAAGATTTAATGAGACCATTTAATTTTAGTGCAGGGCCTGCCATGTTGCCTGAGGCGGTGATGCGTCAAGCGCAGAGTGAATTTTTAGATTGGCAGGGAACAGGGATGTCGGTGATGGAGGTGAGTCATCGTAGTCCTGAATTTATGGCATTGGCTCACCATATGGAAGCCACGCTGCGAGAGATTATGCAGATTCCTGATAACTATAAAGTGCTTCTAACCCATGGTGGGGCTTCTTTGCAGTTTGCGGGTGTTCCGTTAAACCTTGCACAGCAGGGCGATGTGGTTGATTATTTGAATACGGGCGTTTGGTCTACCAAAGCGATTAAAGAAGCCAGCCGTTATGCTCAAGTGAATGTGGTGGCAAAAGCAGACACTACCATTCCTGATTTTGAGTCATGGCAGTTGAGTGATAACGCAAAATACCTGCATATCTGTTCTAATGAGACGATTACAGGCGTGGAGTTCCAAGAAGAACCCGCTGTCTCGGTACCTTTGATTGCAGATATGTCTTCCAATATTCTGTCTCGTCCGATTGATGTGAGCAAATATGGTGTGATTTATGCAGGAGCGCAGAAAAATATTGGACCAGCTGGTTTGGCGATTGTGATTGTGAGAGAAGATTTGATTGGTCAAGCCCGAACAGAAACGCCGACCTTAATGAATTGGCAGACCTATGCTGAAAATGAGTCCATGTTTAACACACCTGCGACCTACTCTTGGTATTTGGCCAGTTTGGTCTTTGATTGGATTAAAGAACAGGGCGGCTTGCAAGTGATGGCTGAAGTCAATCAACGCAAGGCGGCACGACTGTATGAGGTGATTGATCAAAGTGAGTTGTATGTCAATAAGGTGGATCCTCGCTATCGTTCAAGAATGAATGTCACCTTTACCACCCAAGATGATGAGCTAGACAAGCAGTTTATTGCCGAGGCGAAAGCGGCGGGCTTGTTGAGTTTGAAAGGGCATAAGGTGTTTGGTGGGATGCGTGCCAGTATTTATAACGCCATGCCTGAAGAGGGCGTAATTGCCTTGGCAGAATTTATGCAGCAGTTTGAACAAACACATCGCAAGGCAGGGTAAATGAGCGAGCAGACGGAACAGGCACAATTATTACAAATTCGCCAAGAAATTGATGCGATTGATCGGCAGATTCAGGAGTTAATCACCCAAAGAGCCAAGTGCGCCCAAAAGGTAGCGGAGATTAAAACCCAAGGCGGAAAAGTTGAAGCGGTCTTTTATCGTCCAGAGCGGGAAGCGCAAGTATTGCGGGCGGTCAAAGCCAGAAATACAGGACCGATTCCTGATGAAGAGATGGCTCGTCTGTTCCGTGAAATTATGTCCATCTGCTTGGCATTAGAACAGCCATTAAAAGTGGCTTATCTAGGCCCTGAAGGGAGCTATTCGCACGCCAGTGTGTTGAAACAGTTTGGCTCTTCTGTGCAACCGATGGCGGTGTCAACAATTGAAGAGGTGTTTCAAACAGTTGAACAGGGTGAAGCCAACTATGGCATGGTGCCTGTCGAAAACTCCAGCGAAGGGGTAGTAAAGGCGACACAAGAGGCGTTATTGCACACGGAACTGAAAGTGTGCGGTGAAGTCGATTTGCGAATTCACCACTGCTTGCTCTCGAAATCCGAACAGCTTGAGACGATTCAGAAGGTGGTC
>JALUXI010000109.1 GCA_027019045.1 Piscirickettsiaceae bacterium
GACCGCCTAAATAATATTCTATTTCACTTGAATGCATCGCTGCTCTCCTTGTCTCATCACCACAATCTCCACACCAAACAATTCACTCAATCGCTCAGCTTGCAAAGCCGCCTCAATAGGCGCATGAAACACTACTTCACCCTGCTTCAATCCCACAACAGAATCCGCCCATTGGCTCACCAAATTCAAATCATGCAAAATCATCAAAACCCCCACTCCCGCTTCGGCATGTTGCCGCAACAACTGCCCAACCTGCTTTTGATGGCGTAAATCCAACCCTTCAGACCACTCATCCAATAGCAACCAACTCTCAGCGAGTCGCTCAGGATGCAACTGGGCAAACACCCTTGCCAACTGCACCCGCTGCTGCTCCCCGCCCGATAGGGTTAAATAGTTCTGATGCTGTAAATCCTGCAAATCAAACCACTGCAACAATGCCGCCAGCCGCTGCTGACGAAATGCTGCATCGCCGCCGACCACTTCCAACCCCAGCTCAATCACCTCCACCACACTCAACGGAAAGTTTAAGTTCACTGATTGCGCCAGCACTGCCCGTTTTTGAGCCAATGCCTCAATCGACCAAGCTGATAAGAGTTTGCCCTGAAACACCACCTCCCCCACCGTTGGGGAGACTTCTCCTGTTAAATGATGCAACAGCGTACTTTTCCCTGCACCATTGGTGCCAATGATGGCGGTGACCTGTGCAGGGACTAAATGAAGATTCACCTGATTTAAAAGCTGCCGACCCGCAATCGTAAAACCTAAGTTTTTGACCTCAAAACCACTCAAGGCATCACCCCAACCGACTTAATCAATGCATAAATAGGCATCCCTTTATGCAACCCCAACTGCTCGCACGACAAAGCCGTCACCTCAGCAAACAGTCCCTGTCCATCAGGCAACTGAATACGAATGCGAACCTTGTGTTCAGATAAAGGTGTCATTGCCTCAACTTCCCCCTGCAACACATTTAAAACACTCAGCCCTTGCGGTGGCGACAGTGCCAAGGTCACCTCCTTGGCTAGCACCCTCAAGCGAATGGTCGCTGACACCGTGTCAATCTCATCCGACAAGATCTCTTCTGCCAACACCCACATTGACTGATCGCCAACCTGCACAGGTAACAGCCCATGCGTGGGTTCCACTTGACTCACCGCCCCTTCCAAAACAGAGACCGCACCTTGATGATCAAATAACGGCGAATCAGGTTCAGAGAGCGCCGCCTGCAAAGTAGACACCTTTTGCACTCGCCCCCGCTCCATCAATAGCACCCAGTCCGCCAACCGTTCCACCTCATCAGGCGAATGGGTAATCAAAAGGGTCGGAATCCTCGCCTCTTTCACCACTTTTTTAATCAGGGGCAGCAACTGATTTTTTGTCTGCCAATCCAAAGCGGACATTGGCTCATCCAGCATCAACACCTTTGGCTTTGCCAATAACGCCCGAGCCAACGCCACCCGTTGCTTCTGCCCCCCCGACAAGGTGTGCGGCCACTGCGACAAAAGCGGAGACAACCCCAATGCCTCCACCCAATGCGCCTTATCCGCTTGAGTTCCCCCCGAACGATTGATCGCATAATCTAGATTGCCCTCCACCGACAAGTGCGGCAATAGCCCCCCATCCTGAAACACCATCCCAATTCCTCGACGATGCACAGGTAAAGACTGCCGCCCACTCTGCCAAACCGTCTCCCCCAAAGCCACTGAACCTTGAGCTGGCACTAGCCCCGCCAACGCCTTCATTAAAGTTGACTTCCCGCACCCAGAAGGGCCAAAAATGGCGGTAATCCCCTCTAAAGGTAACGCCACCTCTCCCGTCTGCAACTCAAAATCGGGCAGAGAAACAGTTAAATTAAAAGCCAGTGTCGTCATGGTTTCATCGGTGCCATCAAGCGGCGGTTAATGGCATAGAACAGTGCCAAAATCAGAAAAGAAGTGATCAGCAAAATCGCTGAAAGACGGTGTGCTGCTTCATAGTTCAGCTCTTGGGTATAGTCATAAATCGCAATCGACACCACCTTCGTCTCCCCTGGAATCGAACCGCCAAGCATGATCACCACGCCAAACTCCCCCAAAGTATGGGCAAATGCAATCACCACCGCACTTAAAATGCCACTTCGTGCCAGTGGTAAAATGACTGTAAAAAAACGGTCTAACGGACTCGCCCCCATTGATGCCGCCGCCTGAATGGGGGTCTGCGGCATACTGGCAAAGGCATCTCGCAAAGGCTGCACCGCAAAAGGAAGTGAATACAAAATTGAGCCGATTAAAATCCCTTCAAAACTAAACGCCAAATGGTGAAAACCCCACGCCTCTAGCGTTTCGCCCACCCAACCATAAGGACCTAAGGTAATCAGCAGATAAAACCCCAATACCGCTGGCGGCAACACCAAAGGCAAGGCAACCACGGCTGATACCAAAGAGACGCAACGACAACGGCTAAACGCCAACCACCACGCCAATGGCATCCCAATCACCAATAAAATCCCACTGGTATAGGTCGCCAACTTTAGCGTCAACCACAAGCTCTGCCATTCATCAGGGGTTAAATGCAAAAAAGACATCAGTGGACATCAAATCCATATTTTTTCAAAATAGACTGGGCTTTAGGGGTTTGGATATACTCTGCAAATTGATACGCCAACGGATTCTTCTCCCCATGTTGAGTCACCACAAACGCCTGCAACAGAGGTTCATAGCGGGACTGGGGAATTTGACGAAAATGCCCTTTTGCTCGCAATCTCGGACTCAAAGCTAAAGAGAGGGCAATCACACCCACATTCGCCCC
>JALUXI010000110.1 GCA_027019045.1 Piscirickettsiaceae bacterium
ACAAGTGGTGATATTATAGCATTCTGGGGTGAGAGAGGGAGCTACAACTTGATGCGGGCAATCTCTCGCCGCCGTTTGATTATAGCATTCTGGGGTGAGAGAGGGAGCTACAACTGGCGCAATTCAGGCGGCGTCTGATGTGTCATTATAGCATTCTGGGGTGAGAGAGGGAGCTACAACTAGAAGGTGATATGGGGCAGGCTTTGACCAATTATAGCATTCTGGGGTGAGAGAGGGAGCTACAACCTTAAGTGATTACTCAGTAACAGGCGAAAAATTATAGCATTCTGGGGTGAGAGAGGGAGCTATAACCCTTGGGGCATACACCTTATCTCAAAAACTTAATATTTTCCGCTACAATAATCCTCATGAAAACTGAACAACTTCTTTATCCCCCCATCAAACCCTTCGTGCAACACAGCTTGCAGGTAGATGAAATCCACCATCTGCATATTGAGGAGTGCGGCAACCCTGATGGCATTCCGATTTTATTTGTACATGGTGGACCAGGTGGCGGTTACAGCCCGATTCATCGACAATTTTTTAATCCTCGCCTCTATCGGATTATTCTCTTTGATCAACGAGGCTGTGGAAAATCTCGTCCTCATGGTTGTTTGACCAATAATACCACTGCTCATTTAATTGAGGATATGGAAAAAATCCGTGAGCATTTGAAAATTGAACAATGGGCATTGTTTGGTGGTTCTTGGGGAAGTACTTTAAGTCTGCTCTATGCGCAATCTTACCCCGCTCGGGTATTGGGTATGATTTTGCGAGGCATCTTTCTCTGTCGTCAACAGGACATTGACTGGCTTTATCAAGCAGGGGCTAGCCGCCTCTTTCCTGACTATTGGCAAGATTTTATCGCCCCTGTCCCCGAAGAGAAGCGGGACAATATCGTGCAGGCCTATTATGAACTGCTTACCAGTGAGAATGAAATTCTTCGCATGAAGGCAGCCGAGGCCTGGTCAATATGGGAAGGTCGGACTTCAACCTTAGAAACGGATGATGCCATTGTGAACCACTTTGCCGACCCCTTCCATGCTTTCGCCATGGCTCGGATAGAGTGCCACTATTTTGTGCATGACAGTTTTATTGAACCTAACCAGATTTTGGATCAAGCTCACCTGCTCCCTAAAGTCCCCACCACCCTTATCCATGGGCGTTATGATGTGGTTTGCCCTGCGGATCAAGCGGTTACGCTGGCCAAAGCACTCCCGCATGCCGAGCTACAAATCAGCCCCACTTCAGGACACTCCGCCCTAGAACCCGACATTTTAAAACGACTGGTGGCTGCCACAGACAGGATGGCGATGGAGGTCAATTCATGATCTGTCTCCTGCAAAGAGTAACGCAAGCCAAGGTAGAAGTGAATCAACAGATCATTGGGCAGATTGACCAAGGCTTGATGGTACTGGTCGGATTCCAAAAAAAGGATTCGCCTGAAGTTCTCCCTAAGATGGTGCATAAACTACTGCACTATCGAGTTTTCGCAGATGAAGCGGGCAAGATGAATTTAAACCTCCAGCAAGTCAATGGTGGCCTGCTCCTTGTCCCCCAATTCACCCTTGCGGCGGAAACGCAAAAAGGCTTAAGACCCAGCTTTTCGACAGCCGCCTCCCCCGACATCGCCCATACACTATTTGAAGCATTTGTTCAGCAGATCACCGACGCATGGCAAGCTCCACAAACAGGGCAGTTTGGTGCAGACATGCAGGTCTCACTCACCAATGATGGCCCTGTCACCTTCTGGCTGGAAGTTGCATCATGACCGTCTTAACATGCCAACAACTGCTTGGCTTAAATAAAATTGAACCTTGGTCATGGCACCTTGATACCCATACCATTTCAGGGAGTCACCAACTTTTTAAGCTATTTGACCTACCACCCGCCGAGTGCTACCCCATGGAAAAGCTGGCGGAAAAGGTGCTGCCGCAAGACCAGCCGCTCATCTACCAAATGCTAACGCAAGCCCAACAAGGTGAAGTCCATCTAGAGGCCACTTTTCGAATTCCTCACCACACAGGTCGCCTCCTCCATCTCGTCGCCATCGCCCATGTCGAACAAGATGAAAATGGACAGCCAATAGCACTGCATGGTAGCGTACAGAATATTTCACAATTTCATAAAGCGGAGATTCTGCCCGAATTTCAACGCCATCACGACCCACTAACCGATCTCTTAAACCGAGAGGGCTTTCTCCAAGCAGCACACACCTTCTTACTGCACACTCAATCCCCCTATGCCGCCTTAGTGGTACTTGATATTGACCGCTTTCAACAAATCAATGATAGCCTCGGACTTCAGCAAGGCGATGGGCTATTGGTGATGCTTGCTCAACGGCTAAAACAGATGGTACGAGAGAATGACCTGATTGCACGCCTCAGTGCCGATGAGTTTGCGATTCTCATTAAGCAGGTCAAAGATCCCAAAGAACTCTCCCTGCTCCTCAATCGTTATTGGCAAACCCTGCAAGCCCCCTTTTTTCTAAATCAACAACCACTCAAACTGAAATACAGCATGGGGATTGCCCGCTTTCCAGAAGATGGTCAAACCATTTCTGAACTCCTTCAAGCCGCCAACAGCGCTCGCACTGCCGTCAAAAAACAGGGCGGCAATGGCTATCGGTTCTACGAAACACAACTCAACAGCACCGCTCATCAAGCCCTTGAGTTAGAAATTGAACTGCAACAAGCGCTTGAAAAAAACCAAATCCAACTCCTATTTCAACCTCAAGTCTTTGCCCAAGACGAAACCCTCTATGGTGTCGAAGCTTTGATTCGCTGG
>JALUXI010000111.1 GCA_027019045.1 Piscirickettsiaceae bacterium
AAAAGGGATTGGCGGAAGTGTTCTCTTTACCGAAGCAGATAGACATTCCTGAAATGGCTCGTATTGGGAATCAGAAGGATGAGTGAGCTTGAACAGATTGCCCATTTGGCGAAACAGTATGATGCGGATGAGGCCTTTGAAACGGGGCGGCAGCGATTACGCCAGTGGTTGCCAACTAAAGCGGTAGAAAATTACGATTTGGCAGGGTTGCAAGCCCTCTCCTCTCAACTGGATTCACAAGCGGCTCGTTTGGCATTTTATTGGTTCGCCTATTTTACCGCTCGGATTAAAATCGAGCAGAGCTATGATTTTTTGCAAGCCTTTGAGCTGTTAGATTTGGGGCAGCGTATTTTGCAGTCTATGGCTCAGCCCGAAGCGGTGGTCTCTGAATGTGATCAACTCTATGCCTATCTGATGGTGCAGTTGGTGGATATTGATCGAGGCATTCATAACAATGACTTTTTGTATGCAATGCAGGCAGCTCAAAGGTTACTGGATAAAATCGATGCGCACCCCGACTGCCAAGCAGCGGTGGCGACTGAGAAAGCTTATCTGCAGGTGATGTATGCGGTGGCGGAGCTGTTGCATCTTCGTGATGTAGGCCAAGATACGCCTGAACAGTGGCAACAAGTGCATCACGCCTTGCAACGGGCTTTTGATGAGATGTCGGCAACGGGGTTGGATATTTATGCCTCCCTATTGCAGGCTTTTCTGATGGCTTTCCCTACTTGGCAGCAGGCGGGTTCAAATCGGTTGCGGGTGACACGAGGCCGTGGGGTGGCCACCTATTATGCCACGCTGGATACAATGCAGACCAAAGGGTTGCTTGAGGCATTAAATGACCGTGCAAGACGACAGGTGTTGATGCGTGCGTTGGGGTCGGAGACTTTTTATGAGCCTGAGCCGCCTGATATTTTGTCAGACATCTCTTTTCAGTCGCAGTTTCATATTTGGCAGTTTGAACTGCCCAGTATTGAATTGCCTGATTTTCGTGGAGCAGGTTTGGCGTTTGATGTCACTTTACGCATCAATAGTTTGGGGGTGTTGCAGCTATTTTTGGAGGTGGATATTGCGGACATGGGGGTCAATGCTTTGCGGCATTTGATGAATCTGCCTTCTGAAAATGCGATTGATGAGACCGTTGTTTGGCACCATCCTGATGCAACCGTGAAAGTGCATTATCTAAGGGAGATGGCTGAGCAGATTTTTGTCGCATTTGATGATTGGCTGGATCAGAATGTGACGAGTGATTGTTTGGTGCGTTCTGTGGGGACAGATGTGAATATGTTGCTGTTAGTTGAGGCAGCAGCCGATAATGAGCATACCTTACTCACCCCTGATGCGTTTTATGCCCATCCTGATTGGAAGGGATTGAAGGTACCGCCACGAGAGGTACGAAGTGTGTATGAAAATTGGCGGATGCAGCAACCGCATGATGGGGTAAAAAATCTGGCAAAAGACCTCTATCATCAAACCGATTGGGTACAAGCCGATGGGCATTATGCGTTGATTGTGCAGCTTGATCAACCCACTTGGGTGACCGAGCAGGCAGTGGAGAATGTGCAGGTGGTGACCAGCTTACGGTACTTTATGAAACAGATGGGGGAGATGTTGTTTGCTACGGTACAACGCATTGAACGCAGTTATCAAGATGGTGAGGCGGTGCAGCACCAGCCGAGTAAGGTATTGCGAGCATTGGCACAGGAGATGCGTGAAAAAATCGAGAAGCTGCATGAGATTGAGTTGGAAGTGAAAACGCTTTTGCAGCTGTTGGATGGAGAGGGGCTGATGCGTTTTCCTGATCATGGTCGATTTGTGAATCAACTAGTTGAATCGACAGGCGTGCAGACACAGCGGCATCGTTTGCAGGCGATTTTACGAGAGTCACGATCGGTGACACAATATTTGAAACAGCAAATTGATCAAGCACTTGAGCAGTTAAAGCAGCGCTCTAGAGCGCGTTTTGATGGTGCGGTCGGGTTTTTAGGGGCATTGATTTCTGTGTCGGCATTGTCAGATATTTTCTCTGCGATGAATGCGGCTGGATTTGATTTGGGTGGCATGGTGCAGTTGGAATGGATGCTGGGGTTGATGTTAGCCATAGCGGTCTATTTTGTGATTGAAGCCTTAATCCGGAAGTTTAAATAGAGGTAATCTGAGCAGCTACAAATAGAAACATTTAAATGGGAGATTGAAAGATGGTAAAAGTGTGTTGGAAAGGGGGTGTGGCCTTTGAAGCGGAAACTTCAACGGGACACAAGGTGATGATGGATGGTTCGCCAGAAATTGGTGGACAGAATCTGGGGGCAAGACCGATGGAGATGGTGCTGGTCGGTTTAGGCGGATGTACTTCGATTGATGTAATCACCATGCTGGAAAAGATGATGCCTGGACAGGTGAAGGATTGCCAAGTGGAAATCACGGCAGAACGAGCCGATGCGGTGCCTGCGGTGTTTACCCAAATTCATGTGCATTTTAAAATCTTTGGGGATGATTTAAATGAGAAAAAAGTGGCTCGAGCAGTGAACTTGTCGGCGGAAAAGTATTGTTCTGTGTCAAAAATGCTGGAAAAAAGTGTGGAGATGAGCCACGATTATGAAATCATTCCTGCATAAAACATAGTTAGAGAGCTTTGCACGAGATGGAACCACGGATAAAAAAGGCTAAAATCCCCCAACTCTTCGTTGAAAAACTTGGCAATAGCTGGCTATTACCTGCGTTTTTCGCCTCGATTTGAGAAATTTTATCTCTTTTTTCTCTCGCGCCCCACTCGTGCAAAGCTCTC
>JALUXI010000112.1 GCA_027019045.1 Piscirickettsiaceae bacterium
GCTTGGTCGTGAAGAGATTCGTAAGATTGTTGAAATTCAACTCAAGCGACTCCGTCAGCGACTTGAAGAGAATGAGTTGGAAATGGTGGTCAGCGATGAAGCCCTAGACTTCCTAGGCGAAATCGGATTTGATCCACTATTTGGTGCAAGACCACTGAAAAGAGCGATTCAAGAACACATCGAGAATCCGCTCGCAGAACGGATCTTAAAAGGCGACTTCATTCCTGGACAGACTATCTATGTCAAGGAAAAACATGGCAAGATTATCTTTGAGTAATTGAAGTTAACTTGAAGTCAGTCCAACAAACAAAACCCCGCTATCTTTTTGGAGCTATCTTTTTGGATAGCGGGGTTTTTTTATGCCTGTGATTTTTTGAGTGTATCAAGGAGTGTTTGAAAGTTTTCAAAAGCTGGAAACCCTTGGCAGTTGACTTGGTCGAGTTTGGGGCTGACGAATTGGGCGCATAGTAGGTGTTGGATGCCGTATTGTTGGGCGGTTTTGAGGGCTTGGGTGTTGTCGTCGATAAGCAGGGTGGTTTGGGGCTGATAAGGGTGGACACTTTGGATGGCTTGCCAGAGTTGGGGGTTTTCTTTGGGGAGTTGGAAGTCGTGGGCGGAGATGAGTTGGTTGAAGTAGGGTTCGATTTCGGTCTCTTCTAGTTTGAGGGCAAGGCTGTCTCGATGGGCGTTGGTGACCATGACGATGCGTTTATCCGCTGCTTTTAAGGTTTGTAAAAATTCAATCACTTCAGGGTGGACTTGAATCAGGTGTTTGACCTCTCTTTTGAGTTCGGCAATGGGGAGCTGAAGCACTTCTGTCCAGTAATCTAAGCAGTACCAGTTAAGGGTGCCTTGCTGACTGTGGATTTTCTCATGAATCAGTTGGTTGGCGGCTTCCAGTGACAAACCATTCTTTTTGGCGTACACTTGGGGGACATATTCCAGCCAAAAATGGTGGTCAAAATGCAAGTCAAGCAAGGTGCCGTCCATGTCAAGAAAGACGGTTTGGATCTCATGCCAAGGAAGGTTAGGGGCGAGGTTGGGTTGCGTCATAGGAGTGTATTATGTCGAATCATAAACAATTACCGCAGATTTTAGCAGAAGAGGTGGTGGCGACTTCTCGTTTATTTACCATTCAAGCACAATCTTTACGCTTTGCCAATGGCACAGAGGTGCAGTATGAGCGGATGGTGAGTCGTGGCAATGGAGCGGTGCTGGTGGTGCCGATGTTGGATGTGGAGACTTTTCTATTGATTAGAGAGTATGCAGCGGGCATGGGGCGTTATGAGCTGGGGTTTCCTAAAGGCAAAATTGATGCTGGGGAAGGTTGGGCAGAGGCCAGCGTGCGGGAGTGTATGGAGGAGGTGGGTTATCGTCCTGAGAAAGTGTCGCTTTTGGATGCGGTCAGCTTGGCATCAGGCTATATGACCCACCAAACCCATATTGTATTGGCCGAAGGCTTAACCCCTGAAGTGGCAGAAGGGGATGAGCCTGAACCTTTGGAGGTGATTGAGTGGAAAGTGAAAGATTGGCAAGCCTTGCTGGATCATCCAGAATTTTCAGAAGGGCGGGCTTATGCGGCATTATTACTTTTACAGCGGGTGTTTAATGATTGCGACTAGCGGCTTTTTGATAGACCAAGTTTTTGTTTCGTTTACCGATAGCGAGAACCAAAATAAAGACTTCATCATCTAGCACTTCATAAACCAATCGATAGCCTGCTGCTCTAAGTTTGATTTTATAGGTATTTTTAAACCCTGAAAGTTGATCAGGTGGGTGATGTGGGTTGATAAGCCTTTCTTGTAATTTTTTCTTAAATTGCCGTTGTATCGGTGGATCAAGCTTTTGCCACTCTTTGTGGGCAGAGGGAAGAAATTTAAGTTGATAAGCCATTTTTAGAGTTCGTCGAGAGAGACTTCAATGGCATCTTTTTTTTCATGTTCTCGCTCTTTAATGATTTGTGCAAGCTCAAGGTCATCAATTTTTTCCATTAGCCATTCATAAGTTTCTGCAGGAATGAGATAGGCTTCAGGCTGATTGTGATTGAGGATGGCAATAGGTTGTCCCTCTGCCGCCTCTAAGATAGATGTTGGGTTCAGTTGTAATTCTGAAATGCTTGCAGTCACCTGTGCAAATAGGGTTTTCATCTGATTTTCCTCAAGCCTGCATAAACGCATCCATTCGATTAAGTGCTTCTTCTAGGTTTTCCATGCTGGTGGCGAAGCTGATGCGGAGGTGTTTTTCGGCTCCGAAGGCGGAGCCTGGGACGACGGCGACCTCTTTTTGCTCTAAGATGGCGGCGGCGAAGTCAGCATCGGTGGCATAGCCTTTTTCTGTCATCGCTTCACTGACATCCATAAAGGCGTAGAAAGCGCCTTGGGCGGGAATGCACTTAAAACCTGGAATTTGGTTAATGCGTTCCACTACAAATTGGTGGCGAGCTTTAAAGGCGGTGAGCATGGTTTGAATGCAGTCTTGAGGGCCATTTAAGGCGGCGACAGAGGCGTATTGAGAGATGGAGCAGGGGTTGGAGGTGCTTTGTGATTGCACTTTTCGCATCCCTGCAATTAAATCTTTGGGACCGCCTGCATAACCGATCCGCCAGCCTGTCATGGAGTAGGCTTTGGAGACCCCATTCATGACCACAGTGCGGTCTTTGAGTTCAGGGGCGACTTGCAAGATATTGGTAAAGGGGGTGTCGTCAAGAATGATGTGTTCGTACATATCATCGGAGGCGATAATCACTTTGGGATAGTTTTTCAGCACTTCCG
>JALUXI010000113.1 GCA_027019045.1 Piscirickettsiaceae bacterium
AAACCATTGCTGAAGAGGTCGAAAAAATCTCTTTAGACATTATCAATGAAGTGAAATAGCAATATGCACTTTAGCCCTCATTGATGAGGGCTAAAGCTTATCGTAACTACTCAGTTGATACCATAACTGCTCAGATTATCTTTTTTCATCAGGTAACACCAAGTTCAGCTCTAAAACTTCAACGCCATTGGCTTCATCAATCGAAATTTGCAAATTCTCCGCATCAATTTCAACATATTTGGCAATCACTTGCAAAATTTCTTCTCGCATGGCGGGTAGATAAGTCGGTGCTTTCCGTTCAGAGCGTTCGTGAGCCAATAGAATTTGCAACCGCTCTTTAGCAACCGTCGCACTCTTCTGTTTTCTCTGTCCAAGTAAATAGTCTAAAAGTGCCATGATTACTTCCCAAACAATTTCTTAAACAGTCCCTTTTTCTCAGCTTGCAAGAAACGGTGCGGTTTCTCTTCACCTAAAAAGCGGTCAACAATATCTTTATAAGCCTCAGAGGCATCAGAACCTTCTAACATAATGACTGGCGTTCCCGCATTGGACGCATTAAGTACATCTTCCGATTCTGGCACCACACCAAGTAATGGAATTTGTAAAACATCTTCTACAATGTCCTCAACAGACAACATCTCGCCTGTTTCCACCCGTTCAGGGTTATAACGGGTCAAAACCAAATGCTCAACAATCGGTTCCTGACCTGTTTCTGCTCGCTTAGACTTAGCTTGCAAAATGCCCAAAATACGATCTGAATCACGAACAGAAGAGACCTCAGGATTCGTCACAATCAATGCTTCATCTGCATAATAGAGTGCAAGTTGTGCACCCTTTTCAATCCCAGCAGGCGAGTCACAAACAATAAAGTCAAAGCCATCCGCTTTTAAATCTTCAATAACCTGCCCTACCCCTTCTTTGGTCAAAGCTTCTTTATCTCGCGTTTGTGATGCAGCCAGAATATAGAGATTTTCCACACGCTTGTCACGAATCAAGGCTTGTTTTAAATTCGCTTCGCCCTGCACGACATTGACAAAGTCATAAACCACACGGCGCTCAACGCCCAAAATCAAATCAAGATTCCGTAATCCCACATCAAAATCTATTACGGCGACTTTATAACCCTTTTGTGCCAAACCAGTTGCAACGCTAGCACTCGTCGTCGTTTTACCGACGCCCCCTTTTCCTGAGGTCACGACAATGACTTTAGACATGTTATTACTTCTCCTCCATTACTGTAAACTTTAACTGTTCGCCTTCCAAAGAGACCATCACACGGCGCCCTTTAAAGCGTTCATCAATATCTTCATCTAACTGGTACATTCCCGCCACACAAACCAGTTCTGGCTCCAATGAGTCGGCAAAAATCTGTGCGCTGGTCTCACCACTGGCACCAGCAAATACTTTACCTCGTACCTTCCCAAAAACATGCACATGACCATCTGCCACCACTTCAGCACCAGGGTTAATCGAGCCCATGACGATCAAGTCCCGATCTTTAGCATAAATCTGCTGACCCGAGCGCACTGTGCCTTTAACCACTTTTGCTGTTTTCAAACCTGGCGCTTCTTGTTCTGGCTGAGTTTCAGCAGTTTTAGATTGGGCTTTTTTCTTCTCTTTTTTGCGTTTTTCTTCTTTTGGAAAAAGCGCTAAACCTGCATATTCGGCTTGCTCCTGCATGGCAGGATCTTCAGTACGAATTCCGATTGGAATCATCTGAAGCTGATGCAGATACTCCAAAAGCAATGCCAAATATGTCGCATCTTTGATTGCTACTTTTGGTTCTAAAACAACAGGGATGCCCGAAAAGAAAGCGGGGGCTTTTTCTACTTTTTTGCCAATCGCTTTCTTTGTTTTCTCAATATCTGCGCTCAACAAACGCAAAACTGTCAAAGAGAGAATCGACCCCTTTAAATCAATGACTTTATCCATATATACTCTATAAGTTCAATAGGAATGAAAATGTTGCTAAATCCTACTAGAGGGAGCGAAAACTGTCAATCAATGGCATTGATTTATCTGCCTAAACACATTAGAGTGACCAAAATAAGTAATGGAGAATATTAAATGAAACGAGTCGAACTACATATTTCAGGAACAGGAGGGGATTACTTTGCAGGCTATCTTACCCCAGAGCAGAAAGAAGCTATTTTAGCCGATGACTATCAACCTTGTGATGATATCGTCACGGATGAAAGAGAATATGACCTGAGTACCATTGACAATATTTTTCACCTCTACACAGCCAATGCGCTTGATTTAACTGTTGAGTTGGTCTCAGAAGATGAAGAAGATAACGAAGATGAAGAAGAAATCATCTTGCCTGAAGAGATTCGTACATTCAACATTCATACTTTTGTGCCTTCAGCCAAAGATGCCGTGCGTCGTGGTGCAGTCAGTTCAGAAGAGGTAGCCGCAGAGCAACAATTAGCGAGTTTAGCCGTCGTGCGCAAAGAAGAAGGAGATTGGTTTGATTTAGAGATTGAATTAGAAGACGATGAAGAATTCAACCCTAACAACTTGATTTTTGGAACCTTCTCGATGCAAGAAATTCTGAATGAAGATGAAATAGTCGCCAAGGCATATTATGGTGATATTGACTCTGAAGCTTTTGGTGTTTTCCAAGCTCAACTTTCAGAATTTTTTGCAACAGGTAAATATACCTTGACTGACACGCAACAAGAAATGGCATCAGAACCCTATCCTCCCATTGGCGTGCAAGAGCTTGAGCTAAACACAGAAATCGCTGGTGAGTCCATGCCTCTAGATTGTGAAATGCGTGTAATGGATGTGGTCAATGCTGAAATCCTTAAAGAGGGTTCTCGTTAAGCAATGAAAAAGCCTTTTAGGGTTTTAACGCCTGAAGAACAACATATTATTCTCCAGAAAGGGACGGAGCTGCCTTTTTCTGGAGAATATACCAACCATTCAGAGGCGGGTGTTTACCACTGCAAACAGTGTGATGCCCCGCTATTTGCTTCCAGCCACAAGTTTTCAAGTCATTGTGGTTGGCCGAGTTTTGATCAAACCATATCGGGGGCTGTTAAAGAAGTGCCTGATGCAGATGGACTCAGAACAGAGATCATCTGTGCACAATGCGGAGGTCATCTCGGTCATGTTTTTCGGGGAGAAGGTTTTACCCCATTGAATACAAGGCACTGTGTCAATTCACTCTCTTTAATCTTTAAGCCTCTTCAAACCTAAAGGGAAATACAAGACACCATGAATCTCAAAAATGCTTATTTTGCAGGCGGTTGTTTTTGGGGCGTTGAACACCTTTTTCAACAACACCCTGGTGTCATTGATGCTGAAAGTGGCTATATGGGTGGACACCTTCCAAATCCGACCTATGAAGCAGTGTGCCAAAAAAACAGCGGTCACCTTGAAACGGTTAAAGTGACTTATGATGCCGAAAAAGTCTCTTTTGCTGACCTTGTTAAATTTTTCTTTGAAATCCATGATTTTGAGCAAATTAATGGTCAAGGACCAGACATCGGTCCTCAATATCTTTCTGCCATATTTATACAAAATGAAGCAGAAGCAAAAACTGTCAACCAAGTCATGGCTCAACTTAAAAAGATGGGCTATCAACCTGCCACTCAAATCATTCATGCGACAAATGACAAAACACCCTTCTACCCTGCTGAATCCTATCACCAAGACTATTATCAAAAAACAGGAAAACAGCCCTATTGTCACCAGTACTGCGACATTTTTTAAAAATATTGCTAAGGTACAAAAAAAGCACCCGAAGGTGCCTTACTAAGCATTGATTGATGAAGATGATTAAATCACACCATCTTCTTTCAGCTGCTCTTCCATGGGTTTATCTTTATCTTTGGACTCTTCCCATTTTTTCTTAAACTTTTCATAAAGTTCTTTGGACTTCTCCTGTAAAGGTTGAGTTTTGTCATCAAGGTAATCAATCCCTTCTCCAGCCTTCTTCTTCAGTGGCTCAGCAGCCTCATCCAAATACTCAACCCCTGCTTTTGCCTTCTCTTTGGCAACTTCTAACCCATGCTTGGCACTTTCGGCCAAATCATCTGTCGTTCCAGCTGCACTTTGTCCAGCAAAAGTAAATGTGATAGCGAATCCTAAGACTTTAAACCAGTTTTTCATTCGTCATCTCTTCCTTATAAAGTTGTAATATATTTAGCCACTTTTTGGATATCTTCATCTGAGAAACTTTGCACATTCGGTGCCATCATAGAGGTCATGGGTCCTCGCTGCTTACCCGCACGATAAGCTTTTAGCTTCTCTTCTATCGCAGCTTCAGATTGTCCTCGTAGCTTAGGTCCCACTCCACCTTCACCTGAAGCACCATGACACCCAACACAAGTCGCATACAAGCTTTCACCCGTTGAAGCGGGCGTCTGTACGGCAGCTACTTCTTGCTTCACATCTGCTGTACTTTTTTGAGCCGCTGTCTGTTGCGCTGGTGTGGCAACTGAGGAGGCTTCAGCAGGCTGAGAAGACTCTTTTGCTGCGGGTGCTGCTGATGAAGCAGAACTACTTACTTTAGATTCAGACTGCTCAGAACCTGAACATCCAGCTAACCCGATGACCCCTACTATTGAAACCCATATCAATGTTTTTTTCATACTCTCCACCTCTTATTTTTATTAAGCGCTACAACGCTATATTTTTTAAACCGAACAAAATGAGTGCGTTCCACTCGTGCAGAGCACTCAAAAGAACGATTACTTCGAAATTATTTTATGCGAAATAAGGAGGTAAGAAAAAGTTTTTGACAGAATAGATTGAAAAATAGAATTTGAAATGGTGCCCAGGGCCGGAGTCGAACCGGCACGGTATTTCTACCGAGGGATTTTAAGTCCCTTGCGTCTACCAATTTCGCCACCTGGGCATAGAGTTTGTCCGCCGACAAGAAATTTTGAATTCAACAAAAATGGAGGCTGGACCCGGAGTCGAACCGAGGTCCACGGATTTGCAATCCGCTGCATAGCCACTCTGCCATCCAGCCATTGGAGCGGGAAACGAGGATCGAACTCGCGACCCCAACCTTGGCAAGGTTGTGCTCTACCGCTGAGCTATTCCCGCTTTGTTGATGGAGGGTATTATAGGAGGTTTCAAAAAAATATCAACCATTTTTACACCCTCTTTTTCAGTGTATTTTAAGTGGTTAATTTTGAGTCGATTCTAGAATGACAGGTAGAGCTGCCTTAGCATATTGCACCCAGGTCACCACTGTCAAAACCGCTGCAATATAGAGTGCAGGAAAACCTAAGCTTCCCCAATCCACACCCCATAACTCTCCACCATAGATGAGCCAAGTCAATGCGGCCAATTGTAAAGCCGTTTTGACTTTGCCCAATTTGGAGACGGCCACCACTTCTCTGGCATTATTTTCCGCCATCCACTCTCTTAAAGCAGAAATACTGATCTCACGCATCATAATCAAAATAGCTGAAATAATCACCCAAAGGTTTTCATGATACTCAGCCGCCACCACGATCAAGGCAGCACTGACAATTAACTTATCTGCAACAGGGTCTAAAAAAGCACCCAACTTACTATCGGTGCCAAATTTTCTTGCCAAATAGCCATCAAACCAATCGGTGATTGAGGCGATCATAAAGGCTAAGCCCGCCCAAAACCGAGCATCTTCTATTGGTGCATAGTAGCAGATGATAAAAACGGGAATTAAAATGACTCGAGACCAAGTCATCCACATGGGAATCTGTTTTAAGATGGGGTTTTGCATAATGGAATATTTGAAAAATTAAATTTTAATTGATGAATTATACTGTATTCGTTAAGCCCTTAGGCCTCTCCATGAAAAAAGTCATAAATTCTTTGTGCTTTTTCAGCACTGATACCTGGCACTTTTTTCAGCTCCACCACCGCAGCATTTTTAACCTCTGCCAAGCCTCCAAAATGGCTCAATAGCTTTTGCCGATTTTTCGGCCCAATCCCTTCTATCTGTTCTAAGCTGGATTGTGTTTGAGCTTTTTGTCGTCTTTGGCGATGACCCGTAATCGCAAAACGGTGCGCTTCATCTCGGATATGGTTGATTAAATGCAGGGCTTTATCATCAGGTGCCAAATCAATCCCTTCATCATGATAGGGCGTATACAACACTTCCAAACCCGCTTTTCGCCCCTCCCCCTTAGCAACTGAAACCAAAGGCAAGTGCTCTAATTCTAAAGTTTTTAACACCTCTATCGCTTGGTTAAGCTGTCCTTTCCCTCCGTCCACCACAATTAAATCTGGCATGGGCTGCTGCTCTTTTTTCAGTCTTTGATAGCGACGCATCAACGCCTGTTTCATTGCCGCATAATCATCTCCGGGCTGAATGCCTTCAATATTAAATTTACGATACAATCGTGTTTCAGGCACCCCTTCTACAAAAACAACACAACTGGCCACCGTTAAATCACCCTGGGTATGGCTGATATCAAAACACTCCATCTGTTTCGGTACTTTTTCTAACATCAGCACCTCTTGCAAAGCTTGTAGTCGTTCAAACTGCGAGGCTTTTTGTGTTAAATGCTGTTTCAGTCCCGCTTTCGCATTGGTTTGTGCCAACTTCATCAACCCCTTTGCTGTCTCCTGGACTGGGGTTTTTAGCGATACTTTTCGCTCGGCCTGTTGCGTCAACCAATTTTCTATCAGTTTGCGCTCATTTAATGGCTGAGGCAGCAAAATTTGTGCAGGAATAGGGTGATGGGCATAGTGCTGGGTAATAAACGCCTCGAGTACCCCCACTGTCAACTCACTTTCTTCAGCACCCACTAAGCGTTTTACATTAGGAAAATAGTTTTGACTCCCCCACAAGTTCCCTCCACGATACATCATCAAGCTTAAACAGACTTGCCCCGCCTGCCAGGCAATGCCCAATACATCCAAATCTTTCTGTCCTGGCTGATTGATCAGATGTTGACTCTGAATCGCTCTTAATGCAGAAATCTTATCCCGAATCTCCGCTGCTTTTTCAAATTCAAGCGCCTCTGAATGCGCCTCCATCTCTTTAGCCAGCTCCTCAATCACTTCAAAGCTTTTTCCCTCTAAAAACATTAAAGTATGGCGCACATCTCGGTCATAATCTGCTTTTGACACCAGTCCTGCTACGCAAGGGCCTGAACAGCGCTTAATCTGATATTGCAAACAGGGACGAGAGCGATGTGCAAACACACTTTCTGCACACTGCCGAACGGGAAAGATTTTTTGTAAAGCATCCAAAGTTTGATGTACGGCACTAGCATTTGGAAAAGGACCAAAATACTTACCTGGTCGGCGTTTGGCACCACGATGATAGCTCAGCGATGGAAACATTTTGCCCGTTGAGACATAGATATAAGGATAAGACTTATCATCCCGAAAGAGAATATTATATTTTGGCTTATGTTTCTTTATTAAAGTGTTTTCAAGGATAAGCGCTTCACTTTCCGTGTCGGTCACCGTCACTTCAATTTTATCGACCTGAGAAACCATCGAGCGGGTTTTGATATCATGTCCCTGCTTTTGAAAATAGCTGCTAACCCGCCGCTTTAAATTCTTCGCCTTACCAACATAGATAATCTCACTCTGCGCATTCAGCATACGATAAACGCCAGGCCGTTCGGTCAGGCTTTTCAAAAAAGCTTCAATATCAAACTTTGAATTTTTCAATTGTTTTACTATCCTTCAAGTTAAAATACATCCCTATTCTCAAATTGGAGCCTTCCTATGTCCGAACATTATAATCCCGAGCCAAAGCATTCGCCTAGCACAGACAATCACAATCTTGAGCGTCTCACCCATCTCGCTGAAACCTATCTTAAGCAAGACCGCTGGAGCCGTCGCTGGACTAACTTTTTGAAAATTGCAGCCATTGCCTATCTTATCTTTGCAATTATTTTAATGAGTGAGCAATTCGGCGGTTTAACAGAAGCAGAGCTGATTGCCACCAAACCGCATGCCGCCATTGTTAATTTAGAAGGCACGATTATGCCTGGCAATGATGCCAGTGCCGATAAAATGATTCCTTTATTACAAGCGGCATTTAAAGATAAAAATGCCAAGGGGGTGATTATCAAAGCCAACTCCCCTGGTGGCAGTCCTGTCCAGTCTGCCCTGATTAACAATGAAATCACTCGTCTGAAAACCAAATATAAAAAACCTGTCTATGCCGTGGTGGAAGATATGTGTGCTTCAGGATGTTACTACATTATCTCTGCAGTTGATAAAATCTACGCCAACCAAGGCTCTATCGTCGGCTCTATCGGTGTACGAATGGATAGCTTTGGTTTTACTGGCTTGATGGACAAGCTTGGCATTGAAAACCGTTCCATGACCGCAGGTAAACACAAAACCTTTATTAACCCTTTTGGTCCCAAAGATGAAGAAGGACGAGCGTTTTTCCGTAAACATGTCCTTGAACGAACCCACCAACAGTTTATCGAAACCGTTAAAAAGGGTCGTGGTGATCGTCTAAAAGATGATCCCAACCTCTTTACTGGGCTTGTCTGGCTAGGGGATGAAGGTATTGAGATGGGGCTGGTCGACCATCTAGGCGATGTGGGCTATGTGATGCGAGATGTACTGAAAGTGAAAAATGCCCGCACCTTTGAAGAGCAAAAACCCCTGATTGAACAGTTAATGGGTACCATGGGCGAAACAACCGCTAGCAAGCTTTCACTCTTGCTAAAAACCCTCAACTAAACTCGTTATCCTAGCCAATACCCCAATAAAAAACCCCAAGGTTTATTAGAACCTTGGGGTTTCTTTTTATCACTTTGTAACTACTCATTTGACACCATAACTGCTTAGATTGTCTCTGAAATTCGTCAATTCAAGGCGGAATGCCCGTTCCGTAAATGATTATATTCCAACACAGAAGTGACGGATTTTAGGGGTGAGCTGAGTAGTTACAACACTTTTAACTGTTTGTTAATCCGCTCGACGCATATGCGGAAATAGCAGCACATCACGAATCGAAGGCGCATCGGTAAAGAGCATGACCAAACGGTCAATCCCAATCCCCTCACCTGCTGCTGGAGGCATGCCATGTTCTAAGGCGGTGATGTAGTCGGCATCATAGTGCATTGCCTCATCATCTCCTGCATCTTTTGCGGCCACCTGGGCTTTAAAGCGTTCGGCTTGGTCTTCCGCATCATTTAACTCTGAGAAACCATTCGCCAACTCTCGCCCACCAATAAACAGCTCAAAACGATCCGTCACAAATGGGTTTTCATCATTACGGCGTGCCAGTGGTGAAACTTCAGCGGGGTATTCAGTAATGAAAGTGGGATCCATCAACCGCTCTTCAACGGTCTCTTCAAAGATCTCAGTCATCACTTTACCTAACCCATAACTCTCTTCCCAATGCACACCCAAACGATCGGCCAAAGCTCTTGCTGCTTCAAGGGTTTCTAGCTCTTCGGGCTTCACTTCTGGGTTATATTTAAGAATCGACTCTTTCATCGTCAAGCGATCAAATGGCTTGCCAAAATCAAATACCTGCCCTTGATAAGGTACCTTGGTATCGCCCACTGCCAATTCCGCCAACTCTTTGAGTAGCTCTTCGGTGTAATCCATCAAGGTTTTGTAGTCGGTATAGGCTTCATAAAATTCCACCATCGTAAACTCTGGATTATGACGAGTCGAAAGCCCTTCATTACGGAAGTTACGATTGATTTCAAATACCTTTTCAAAACCACCCACCAAGAGGCGTTTCAGATACAACTCTGGTGCAATTCGTAGATACAATTCCATATCCAAGGCATTATGATGAGTCACAAAAGGCTTGGCTGAAGCACCTCCTGGAATCACTTGCATCATGGGGGTTTCTACTTCCAAGAAGCCTTTGCGAATCAAAAACTCTCGTACATGCTGCACAATTTTTGAACGCAAAATAAAAGTTTCACGGCTCTCTTGATTCACAATTAAATCCAAATAACGCTGACGATAACGCACTTCTTGGTCTTGCAAGCCGTGGAATTTATCAGGCAGCGGACGAATCGCTTTGGTAATTAGCTCAATCTTCTCGACATGAATAGAAAGTTCACCCGTATTGGTTTTGAACAGGTAACCTTCCACCCCAACGATATCCCCGAGATCCCACTTTTTAAACTGCTGGTTATAGAAACCTTCTGGCAGATCATCTCGCTGCACATAGATCTGAATGCGTCCAGTCATGTCTTGCAGAGTCGCAAAACTGGCTTTCCCCATAATACGACGCATCATCATCCGCCCCGCCACCTTGACTCGGACAGGTGCCTGTTCCGCCAACTCTTCTTTGGTCAGTGCATCAAAATCCTTGTGTAAATCTGCCGCCAACGCATCTCGACGGAAGGTATTTGGATAGGCATTTCCCTGTTCTCTCAAAGCATTTAACTTTGCTCGTCTTTCGGCAATGATTTTATTTTCATCCTGTTGCGTCTGTTCGCTCATTTTCTTTCCTTTCATCTCACTTAACTTTCCACGCCCGCTTTTAAGCTGGCTTCAATAAATTGGTCTAAATCCCCATCCAAGACTGCCTGCGTATTGCCTGTTTCCACCCCAGTACGCAAGTCTTTGATGCGTCCTGAATCCAACACATAAGAGCGGATCTGACTGCCCCAACCGATATCCGATTTTGTCTCTTCCAATGCCTGTTTTTCTGCACTGCGTTGGAGCATCTCCAATTCATATAGTTTGGCACGCAATTGCTTCATGGCCTCTGCTTTGTTTTGGTGTTGAGAACGCCCATTCTGACACTGCACCACCGTATTGGTTGGCAAGTGGGTAATCCGTACAGCCGATTCGGTTTTGTTAACATGCTGACCGCCTGCTCCACTGGCACGATAGACATCAATGCGAAGGTCAGCAGGATTGATATCGATTTCAAAGCTATCATCAATCTCAGGAGAGACAAATACCGAAGCAAAAGAGGTATGGCGGCGATTCCCCGAATCAAAAGGCGATTTACGGACTAAACGATGCACGCCTGTTTCCGTTCTCAACCAGCCATAGGCGTAATCACCTTGAATATGCACTGTCGCACTTTTAATCCCTGCCACTTCCCCAGGCGAAACTTCTAAAATATCCGCTTTAAATCCATGACTATCCGCCCAGCGTAAGTACATCCGCAAAAGCATATTCGCCCAATCTTGGGCTTCCGTGCCGCCTGAACCTGCTTGGATTTCAAGATAGGCATTATTAGCATCCAGCTCACCGCTGAACATCCGCTGGAATTCCAATTTATCCAGCTGTGCTTCTAAGTCATCCAGCTCGTCAATCACTTCATCGACCATCTCCTGGTCTCCATCCGCCTCTGCCATTTCCAGCAGTTCTTGAGCGGAGCTTAACCCCTCATCTAAGTTTTGAATGGTTGAGACCACAAACTCGAGCTGTGATTTCTCTTTCCCGAGCGCCTGTGCTTTTTCTGGATCATTCCAGATATTGGGGTCTTCCAGCTCTCGCTCCACCTCGGTTAGGCGTTCTTGCTTTGCCTCATAGTCAAAGATACCCCCTCAGCACATCGGTGCGTGCTTGAAAGTTTTTAATTCGCTGATAGATTGAACCCAGTTCCATCACTTATTTCCCTAAAATTTAATCGCAGAATCATACCATTTTTAGAGCATTTTTTGGCGTAAAATTAAACTTAGTCAAAGCAATAAAGTTTCAATCTATTCAGCCGATAAAGATATTGAACCCGTCTATTTTAAGGAGGAAACCATGAGCCTACCCCCTATTCCCAATGCCGCATTGAATGCTTATCAAAAACAAGCATCTCAATCCTCTCAATTGGAGAAAACAACCCAAAACACCCTGCTCAATGCAGGAATCAAAGAAGTCACTGTTCGCAATGAAAAGCAGGCCGTTTTTGTCTCACACTTTTTTGAGAACAGTGCTGACAAAAAAGAAGGGGCCTTAAAGATCACCTATAAATTGGCAATTGAAAAACTCAATGAAAAACTTGAAGCAGAAACGGGCAAGAAAGATGTCATCTCAGAAAAGCGCCTCAAGCAGCAAGGTGGCATGGAATACTGGACACCTGAAAATGTGGCTCAACGCATTGTGCAAGGCACCACTGGCTTTTTAGACAGCTTTCAAAAAATTCACCCTGAACTAAAAGGTGAAGCCTTAATCGACAAATTCCTTGGCGTTATCGGCGGCGGTGTAAAACAGGGTTTTTCAGAAGCACAAGGGATTTTAAAAGACCTCAAAGTATTTGAGGGGGATATTGCTGATAACTATCAAAAAACTTATGATTTGGTACAAAAAGGCTTTGAAGCTTTCCGTAATCAGTATTTAGGCATTGAGCCTAAACAGAATGAAACGGAAAATAAAACCGAAAGTACGGCAGAAACCCCAAAAAATGCCAAAATCCCCAGTCCTGCAAGCAATGCATAACGAGAGACAATAAAAAACCCGCTTAATGATTCTATTAAGCGGGTTTTAAGAAGATGGTGGGTCGTGCGCGATTCGAACGCGCGACCAATTGGTTAAAAGCCAACTGCTCTACCAGCTGAGCTAACGACCCGTGTTTATGCTATGTTTAAGCTCGCTCAGTGATGGGTGCGTATTATACCTGTCCCTTTTCGCAGTGCAAGTAAAATTTAAAAAATTATTGATAGCGAGTCGGGTCCGCAACGCCTGCTTCTTTAAACCCTTGTTGTCGCAAACGGCAAGAATCACAAACACCGCAAGCTTCACCTTGTTCATTGGCTTGATAACAAGAGACGGTCAAACTGTAATCCACCCCTAATTCAATCCCCTTTTGGATAATCTCCGCCTTAGTCAGATCTATCAAAGGGGTTTGAATTTTCAAGGGATGGTCTTCAATCGCTCTTTTGGTTGCCAAATTTGCCATGCTTTCATAAGCTTGAATGTAGTCAGGACGGCAATCTGGATACCCAGAATAATCCACAGCATTAACGCCAATAAAAATATCATCCGCTTCGATCACCTCGGCCAAAGCTAAGCCATAAGAGAGAAAAATCGTATTGCGTGCAGGCACATAGGTCACAGGGATCTCCTCTCCGACCCCACCAACTGGCACATCAATCTTGTCATCGGTTAAAGCCGATCCACCGATATGACGCATATCAACTTTCATCACCCGATGGGTTTTCGCCCCCATCTGCTTGGCCAGTTTGGCAGACGCTTCTAACTCAGACCGATGCCGTTGCCCATAGTCAAACGCCATGGTATGACATTCAAACCCTTGAGCTTTGGCAATCGCCAAAACAGTGGCTGAATCCAATCCGCCAGAAAGCAAAATCACAGCAGGCTTTGCATCTTGCATATCCATTATTTTGCCTTTTTCTCATCAACAGGTTGATCTAAAACCTGTAAACGCTTTTTGACACTTTTAGCCGCACGGGACTGGGGAAATTGGTGCAAAATTTGTTGATACAACTTTTTACCTTCTTCGGTTTTTCCCATGAGCACCAAAGTATCCGCTTTTCTCAGCATCGCATCTGCCACTTTCAAGCTATGGGGATATTGCGTCAACACTTGATCAAATGCTTTTAACGCAGCCGCATTGTCTTTTTGCAAAAGTGCCACTTCCCCCTGCCAATAGGCAGCATTCGCTGACAATTTACTATGAGGGTATTGCTTTTGAAAGACCTCAAAGGCTTTATAAGCTTCCGGATATTTAGCTGTTTTCACTAAATTAAAAGCTGCCTTATAAGCCGCCTTCTCTTCAGGTGTCGGAAAGTGGGTTTGAAGAGGCTGATTGACTTGAGTGGTTGATAGCTTTTGGGTATCACTAGCGGGCTGCTTTTCGGGTAGAGGCTTTGAGGAGGCAGCGGGGACAGCTGCTGGTGGTAGCTCTGTTGATGGCTGTTTAGGTGTGAGACTGACTTCAGGTTCCGTCGCTCCCCCCCGTGTGCCATTTGCTGAATTCTGCTCATCCAATGGAGAAGCCTGTTTAAGCTGCTGAATCTGTGCTTCTAATGCACTGATGCGTTCATCATTTTCTTGATAGCGCTTATCAGACTCCGCTTTCAACTTTTTCAATTGATACTGCAAGCGATCCATTTTGTCTTGCAGCTCTTGCACTTCATTTTCTTGCGTTTCTAAACGACGCAGTAGCTGCAAAATGACTGGGTTTTGTGCCATTTTCTCTAATCGACTGACTCGCTTTTCCAACTCTGAGGTGGTCACGGCAGCAGCCGATAGACTCAAACTACTTAAAGTACAAAACACAGTACCTACAATCGCTGCTTTAAAAGTTCTTTTCATTTGCCCATTGCTCACTTAGTAAATCACAATTTCTACACGACGGTTTTTAGCCCATGCCGCTTCATTATGACCTTCCACAGCAGGCTTTTCTTCACCATAGCTGTTCACTTCAATTCGATCAGGATTCACGCCAAATACTACCATTACCTGTTCGACCGCCTTAGCGCGTCGTTCGCCCAGTGCCAAATTATAGTCTGGGGTTCCTCTTTCGTCAGTATGACCTAATAGTCGTACCCGTTTCATTGGGTCATCTACTAACATTCGGGCATAATGCTGAACGGTTTTAACCGCATCCTCCGATAGGGTATCATTGTCATAATCAAAATAAATCACTGGCTCAAAAGTCATCGCTGTATCGGCTTGAGCAGATTTTTTTGACTCTTCAGCGGGTAATTCTTCCGAACCCAGTGCTTGCCCTTCTGGTAATCGTTCTGGCGTTTGAACACCTACCACTTTGACCTTACTTTCATTTCCCTCATCAGGTTTTCCATAATGCCATACAGGCGTTTTTTTCGTTTCCTGCACTGCTGTAGGCGTTTCTTCCTGACCACCATCGGGTTTTATATTCTGCCCCCCCCCACAAGCTGTTAAACCTAAAATCGGGGTGAATATCAATGCGCGTATCCAAAACTTTTTCATCTTTATACTCTCTTATTGATTATAAGGTCCCCAAGCGGGCTCTCTGACTTGACCATCTTTTACACTCAAGGTGGTCGAAGTCTTTCCATCAATCGCAACCACCGCCAATTCCCCTTTCCCATTTTTGTTCATTGCGTAAAGAATCATCTCTCCATTGGGTGCAAATGAAGGCGATTCATCTAGCATGGTATTCGTTAAGACGGTAAATTCATTGGTAAACAGATCCAGTAGGCCAATATGATAACCTTCTCCTCCTGGAGCATGCACCATCGCTAGGTAACGACCATCGGGTGAAACATCAGGATTGGCATTATATTTTCCTTGAAAAGTCACCCTTCTGGTCTCACCCGTATCTAAGAATACCTGAAAAATCTGT
>JALUXI010000114.1 GCA_027019045.1 Piscirickettsiaceae bacterium
AAATTTCTTTAAAAACTTCGGGGGCGTTGAGTTCTTCTAGGGTGAGGACTTTGCTAGGGATGGTTCGCATGACCGCAGCAATCCCACGATTTTGCAGGAAGACATTGACACGGAAACGGGCAACGCCAGGTAATTCAAACGAGAAGTCCACTTCGAGATGCTCTTCAAACTCTTTGCGTTGCGCATCATTCATCACATCATATATCATGCTGTGAGCGGTTTTTTCATCCAATGGGGGGATGTTGACTTTACGGATGTCACCATCAATACGAATCAGGGGAGGAAGGCCAGCAGAGAGGTGCAGGTCAGAGGCTTTTTGTTTGACACTGAATTCTAAGAGTTGGGTAATATCCATGTAATCCTCCTATTTTAGGCGCTAATCTTGTGAACAGTGGGTTCAAATCCGGCTTGTTTGTACTGTCGCCACCTTTGTCGACCCCGTTTAATCAAAGCGGCACTTTGATCCAAGACTTCAATGGTGCGTTGATATTGTGAATATTGCTCAGGAAAGTCAGGGTGAAGGTTGAGCAAGACATCTTTTTGAGGACGTGTAATCTGTGCTGTCCAGAGTTGAATGGGCGCAGGTAGCTGGTTTTGCAGACTGTGGGCGATAAAACTTTCAGGTTTATAGCCCCACAATGTCAGACTGAGCCTTTGTGCGCTGGCTTCGTCTTGCGTGCGAATGTCGCACTGCCGCTGCGCTTTCAAAATCTTTTGACAGAGCTTGGCGACAAAACGATCCAACGCTTCGGGTGTGTCACTGTCCAGCACATAGAACACCACATCTTGTGATGACGGGGTGGAGACTTCCTTCATGACTTAGATTTTTGCTGCTGTAATAGGAATTCCACCATCGCAGGGACAGGGCGACCTGTTGCGCCTTTGTCGCTGCCACTGACCCAAGCGGTGCCTGCAATGTCACAATGTGCCCAAGGGACATTTTTTATAAAGCGTTGTAGGAATTGAGCCGCGGTAATGGTGCCTGCCGCACGACCACCAATATTGGCCATGTCCGCAAAGTTGGATTTGAGTTGTTCGTCATACTCTTCGCTTAGAGGCAGTTGCCAGAAGCGATCATAAGTGGTGTTGCCTGCCTCTAAAATGGCTTGCAGCAGTTGATCATCATTCCCCATGAGACCTGAGATATGGTGACCCAGGGCAATAATACATGCGCCTGTTAGGGTTGCCATGTCAATAATCTGCTTAGGTTGGAATTGCTCTTGGGCGTAGGTTAAGGCATCGCAAAGAATGAGTCGCCCTTCGGCATCCGTATTAAGCACTTCAATGGTTTGACCAGACATGGAACGAATCACATCACCTGGTTTGACCGCTTTGCCTGATGGCATATTTTCTGTGGCAGGGATAATGCCAACGATATTGATTTTCGGTTTGAGTTCTCCAAGCGCTTTAAAGGTACCGATAACGGTGGCAGCACCGCCCATATCGTATTTCATTTCATCCATGGCAGCACCCGGTTTGATGGAGATCCCCCCTGTATCAAAGGTGACGCCTTTGCCGACTAGGGCTATCGGGGCTTCTCCCTCTTTTCCACCTTGATATTCCATCACAATGAATTTTGCGGGGGTTTCGCTGCCTTGGGCAACAGCTAGGAAAGCACCCATGCCGAGCTTTTCACAATCTTCTTCTTCCAGCACGGCGACGCTGATTTCATCATACACTTCTGCGAGCGCTGCCGCCGTTTCAGCTAAATAGAGTGGGGTACAGTAGTTGCTGGGCATATTGGCCAGATCTCGTGTCAAGGTCATCCCTTCTGCGGTAGCACGGGCTTGAAGCAGTTTTGCTTGGGCGGCTTTTCGAGGTTTGGCAAGATAGGTGACACTGTTCAATCTTGGATCTTGGCAGGTCGGTTTTTTGCCGCGGCTTTCGTGTTCATAGTCATAGAAACTTTTTTGTAGCGTTAGTGCATTTTGATAGAGTGACCAGTCTGCATCTTGTCCCGTTGGACAGATGGTGTTGAGCAGGCTCAAGGCATTTTTGGCACCACTGTGATCTATTGCTTTGGCCGCGGCATTCAAGGCGGAGAGATATTTTTTAACGGTGAGCTCTTTTTTCTTGCCAAGGCCGACAAAGATGACGCGTGGCGTAGGTAAGGCGCGGTTTTGTGTCATAACAAAGGTTTCGCCCAGTCCGGCTTTGAAATCACCATTTTTAACCAAAGACTTGAGTAGGCGTTCTAAATCCGTTTTTTTAAACCGTTTATTTAATTTACCGCCTTGAAAAACAGGGAGGACAAGGGTGTCAAAATGTTTGTTGGGGTTAGTTGGAAATTTTTCGGTTAAAGCGAACTGAAGCGTTTTCATGGTCAGAATCCTTTTATAATAATCGTAACTTTTTTATTTTACCCCTTTGGTGAGTTTTTTTGCGAATTCTTGATCGTTACTTATTGAAAGAGCTGACGGCCACTTTTGTGGCGGTTTTGCTGGTGTTGCTCTTAATTACATTTGGTACTGAAGCGACCAAGTTATTGGCGATGGCGGTATCGGGTCAGTTGCCGTCCAATGTGGTGGCGAAGGTGTTACTGCTTAAAATCCCCCCTGCGCTAGAGGTGATTTTGCCTTTGGTGACCCTTTTAAGTGTGATGTTGGCCTTTGGAAGGCTCTATCAAGACCAAGAGATGGTGGTGTTAAACAGTTGTGGCATTGGCTCACATTATTTCCAGAAGCTGGTATTTTGGTTTTTACTGCCGATTGCCCTCCTGACCGCATGGGTGACTTTGTGGCTCACGCCCT
>JALUXI010000115.1 GCA_027019045.1 Piscirickettsiaceae bacterium
GCGGATATGCAGTGTGAGGTACTGGTGTTGGGTTCAGGGCCTGGCGGCTATACGGCAGCGTTCCGTGCAGCAGATTTAGGCAAAAAAGTGGTGATGGTTGAGCGATATAGCAATATTGGCGGTGTCTGCTTGAATGTCGGCTGTATCCCCTCTAAAGCCCTGTTGCATATGTCTGTGGTATTGAATGAAACCAAAGAGATGGCCGCTCATGGGATTTCGTTTGGAGAGCCTGAAATTGAACTGGATAAAATCCGTGCCTTTAAAAACTCAGTGATTGGCAAATTAACAGGCGGTCTGTCAGGTTTGGCCAAAGCCCGTAAAGTGGAAGTGGTTCAAGGCTATGGTAAATTTAGCTCTGATCACACCGTCACCGTCGAAATGGAAGGTGGCTCTACCAAAACCATCGCCTTTGAAAAGGCGATTATTGCTGCAGGTTCTCGTGTAGTGAAATTGCCCTTTATCCCGCATGATGATCCAAGAGTGATGGATTCAACAGATGCTTTGGAACTGGAAGAAGTGCCAGAGCGGATGTTGGTGATCGGTGGCGGGATCATCGGTTTGGAGATGGCTCAGGTTTATAACAGTTTGGGAGCCAAAATCACCGTGGTTGAGCTAGGGGATACCATTATTCCAGGTGCGGATAAAGACATTACCCGTCCACTGTTGAAGAAAATCAAAAAGCAGTATGAGAATATCTACCTCAAATCTAAGGTCACGAATGTTGAAGCCACGGATGAAGGCTTGGTGGTGACTTTTGAAGGGAAAGACTGCCCTGAAACCGATACCTTTGACCGTATTTTGGTCGCTGTGGGGCGGACACCAAACGGTAAGCTGATTGATGCGGAAAAAGCGGGCGTGCAGGTGAACGATTGGGGCTTTATCGAAGTGGATGAACGCCAAAAAACCAATGTTGATCATATCTATGCGATTGGCGACATTGTGGGTCAGCCGATGCTTGCACATAAAGCGGTGCATGAAGGTAAAGTGGCAGCGGAAGTTATTGCAGGTTTGCCGAGTGCCTTTACCCCCATGGGCATTCCGTCTGTGGCCTATACCGACCCTGAAGTGGCATGGGCAGGCAAAACCGAAGATGAACTCAAAGCCGAAGGTATTGAATATGAAAAAGGTGCCTTCCCGTGGGCGGCTTCAGGTCGTAGCTTGAGCTTAGGCAGAGATGAAGGGATGACTAAAGCCCTCTTCTGTGCAAAAACTCATCGTCTATTGGGTTGTGGTATTGTTGGCCCCAATGCGGGTGAATTGGTGGCCGAAGCGATGTTGGCCATTGAGATGGGAGCGGATATGCAAGATATGGGACTGACCATCCATCCGCATCCAACCTTAAGTGAAACCTTGTGTTTTGCCGCCGAAATGGCAGAAGGGACGATTACGGATCTGATGCCGCCGAAAAAGAAAAAGTAGCGTAACGATTCAGCTCATCCCTGAAATTCGCTACTCTTGACCTAATAAAAAACCACCGAAAGGTGGTTTTTTATTGAGGGTGGTTAAACGGTTAGGCTTGTTTTTCAGCTTGGTAAGCTGCTCTGAGCTGTTTCGCTGCCTTGACCATATTTTCCAAAGCAGGGTAGGTCTCTTCCCAGCCTCGGGTTTTCAGTCCACAATCTGGATTGACCCAGAGGCGTTCCACAGGAATCGATTCCGCGGCTTTTTCAATCAGCGTGACTATCTGCTCAACTGTTGGAATATTGGGTGAGTGGATGTCATAGACACCAGGGCCAATTTCATTGGGGTAGTTGAAGTCAATAAAGGCTTGCAACAGCTCCATGTGGGATTTAGAGGTTTCAATGGTGATCACATCCGCATCCATGGCGGCGATGTCTTCAATAATGTCATTGAACTCCGAGTAGCACATATGGGTATGAATCTGAGTGCTATCTGCCACACTGGAGGTGCACAGACGGAAGGCATTGACCGACCAATCTAGGTATTCACGCCACTGTGACTGTTTCAACGGCAGCCCTTCTCGTAAGGCAGGTTCATCTATCTGAATCACCGTAATGCCTGCCGCTTCTAAATCTTGGACTTCGTCCAATAATGCCAAGGCGATCTGCTCACAAGTGGTTTGACGAGGTTGGTCGTCTCGAACAAATGACCACTGCAACATGGTGACAGGACCTGTCAGCATTCCTTTCATTGGACGGTTGGTCAAGCTTTGGGCATAGGTGGACCAGAAAACGGTCATTGCTTTTGGACGGGCGACATCACCGAAAATAATCGGTGGTTTCACACAACGAGAACCGTAAGACTGTACCCAGCCGTATTGAGTGAAGGCGTAGCCGTCTAGCTGCTCACCAAAATATTCGACCATGTCGTTTCGTTCGGGCTCGCCATGCACCAAGACATCAATATCCAGTTTTTCCTGCTGTTCGACCACAAAGGCGATCTCTTTTTTCATCGCATTGATATAGCTGACTTCATCAATTTCTCCCTGCTTAAAGGCACGGCGGGTTTGACGGATTTCGGCCGTTTGCGGGAAAGAGCCGATGGTGGTGGTGGGGAGCAGTTTTTGCTGATGTTTGGCGTGCTGCAAAGGCGCTCTTTCGGCATAAGGCGTGGCACGATGATTGGGTACTTCATCCAATTTCGCCATTCTTGCAGCCACCGCAGGATTATGGATGCGGGCAGAAGTTTTGCGAGCTTGAATGGCTGCAGCATTGTCTGCTAGTTCAGCTTCTACGGACTGTCCATTTAAAGCTTTGTGCAATAGGGAGACTTCTTGTAGCTTCTGCTTG
>JALUXI010000116.1 GCA_027019045.1 Piscirickettsiaceae bacterium
CATTTTCTGGGTGTCTGCTATGCCCTTTTACCCAGTGCCAATGCACGATATGTGGCTGAATAGCCGCATCCAACCTTTGCCAGAGTTCTTTATTTTTTACAGGCTTATTGGCTGCCGTTTTCCAGCCTTTTTTCTTCCAATTGGCGATCCACTGCGTAATCCCGTTTTTCACATATTGTGAATCGGTGGTAATATCCACTTCACAGGGGCGTTTTAAGGCTTCAAAAGCTTGAATTGCTGCCATCAGCTCCATCTGGTTATTGGTGGTATGCGGATCACTGCCTTTTAACTCTTTGACCACATCCCCATATTTCAGCACCACGCCCCAACCACCTGGTCCAGGGTTGCCTCGGCAGCCACCATCGGTATAGGCCTCAACTTTCGGTAACGGCTTATTTTTTGTCAAAGTGCTGCTCCTGTGTACGATTGGTACTTAAGCCTACCCCTTTATTAACAGGCAACCAGTTTGCCAGCCGCCAATTGAGTCCGACAGGTTTAGGCGAATCGACTCGCTTTCGTCCCACCACGCAATAAACATTCCCTAAATTCATGCCTAACTTATCCAGTCCCTGCTCCAGTTTTTCCATCATCTTAAAAGAGAAACTCTCTTCGCCCTCTTCTCCCCAGCCAAAACAGGTCACTTGGCTATACTCCGCCATCTCAATGTCATAGCCCAAAAGGTTCAGCCAATCAATTACTCGCTCCATCTTCATCAAGTGGGCTTGCTTAAATCCATTTTCGCCTTTCCGCATCCGTTGTCGCAACACGGCACACCCCAATGGATTAAATCCTGTAATCACCACATGCCCTTCGGGTACCAAAATCCTGTCCACTTGGCGTAAAAGATGGTAAGGATCCTCCACTGTTTCCAGCGTATGCGGCATAAATACCACATCCACCCCCTCTTTCTGAAAAGGCAAATAATCCAAATCCCCTTGCACAAAATAGAGTTGTGGATAGACCGTCTGTTCTTCGTCCAGCAGCACCTTCACCTTCACACGACTTTGATCCAACAGTGAATCAGGTGGTGGATAAGCCGCCCCTAGCTGCACGAGATAAAAACCAAACAGATTAGGCAAAGCCTGCTCCAACAGCTTTTTCTCCTGCATCAGCAGCCCCTGTCCTGCTGGGGTTAAAAACCATCTTTGTAAAAATTGTTGAAATTGAATCGACATCATCACCTCTCTGCTAAAATTATAGAGGAAAGGTTTAATCAATAAGGGATTTTTATGGAAATTACTGGGCTGAATGCGTTTGAAGACAACTATATCTGGTGTCTCACTCAAAATGGCAAAACTTGGGTGGTCGATCCAGGAGAAGCGGAACCCGTGCTTCAATTTTTGAAAGCCAACCAAAGTCCCCTTGCAGGTATTCTCATTACCCACCACCACTGGGATCATACCCAAGGTGTGAATGCCCTCAAAACTGCCTACCCTGAATGTGAAGTCATTGCGCCACACAAAAGCGACCTACCCGACATTTCCATTACTCACCGAGTGAAACATGGAGATAAAGTCTCCGCAGCGGGTGCCTTGTTTGAAGTGATTGAAGTGCCTGGCCATACGCTGGATCACATTGCCTACTTTTTTAATGGTGCGGGCAAAGCCCCCATTCTCTTCAGTGGCGACACCCTTTTTACCGCAGGCTGTGGACGAGTGTTTGAGGGCACGGCTGAACAGATGGCACAGTCACTGCTCACCCTGCGTGCACTTCCCGATGAGACCTTGGTTTACTGTGGGCATGAATATACACTCGCCAATATCAATTTTGCCGCCATTGCCGAACCCAACAACCTTCAGATTACTCAACGCCGACAACAGGTGATTGCTCGTACCCGTCAAGGACAGCCCAATGTTCCTGAAACCTTAAAAGTTGAAAAGCAGACCAATCCTTTTTTACGCTTTGACCTAGACCCTTTAAAACAGACACTCTATAATAAGCGGCCGCTTGTCTTGTCACACGAAACCGTCGAAACAAGCGAAGTCAAGCTCACAGCAGGCGAACTATTTGCCATTGTAAGAGCTTGGAAAGATCAATTAGATGCCACAGGCGAGCTTGAAAAAATTTAATGCGAATCTCTTTTCTTATCTTGAGTCTCATCCCGCTACTCTTAGCGGGCTGCGAAACCCTCACCACCAAAAACACGACACAAACAACCCATAAAAATACGCAGGCAATCTCCACTCCAATAAAAACAGCCCCGACTCAACCCACCACGCCAATAATTCAACCTCAAGCACCCAGTCAAACAACCCCACCCTCTCAATCCGCTAAGAAACCTCCAATAGCGCAGTCTCAGCTTCAATCTCATCCACAGCCCTCTAAAGCCTACAGCAGCGTTTGGGAGGAATTGAGCGACCACTTTCAACTGACAACACGCTATCAAGGACAGTATGATGGCTATGTTGACTATTTCCGCAAAAAGAAAGCCTACCTCAATCGAGTCTCCAAAAGAGCCAAGCCCTATCTATACCACATCCTTCAGGAAGTGAAAAAACGCAAGATGCCCTATGAAGTGGCGCTCCTTCCAGCGGTGGAAAGCGGGTTTTCACCCAAGGCGAAGTCCTATCAAAGTGCTGCGGGGCTATGGCAATTCATTCCTGGCACCGCTCACCTCTATGACCTCCACAAAAACTGGTGGTATGACGGCCGTATGGACATTATTCACAGCACCGATGCCGCTTTAAACTACCTGCAAAAACTCTACACACTCAATCACCAAGACTGGC
>JALUXI010000117.1 GCA_027019045.1 Piscirickettsiaceae bacterium
AATCCATCTTCAAAAAACGGCTGATTATATCAGCCTTCCATATAAATTACCAGAAATAAATTGTCAATCCTATTGCCAATTATTTCCCTTTTAAGTTTGCTTTTTTCATCATACTTTCGTACTGCCCTGATTGTAATTGGGCTTGTACTTGTGTCATAAAGTCCATGACAACGACAACAATGATCAACAGTGAAGTCCCACCAAAGTAAAATGGAACATTCCAATATAAGATCAAGAATTCAGGTAGCAAACAAACCAAGGTGATATAAATCGCACCTGCTAGGGTGAGCTTACTCATGACCTCATCAATATAACGCGCTGTCTGAGGACCCGGACGCAAACCACGAATAATGGCTCCCGACTTTCTTAAGTTATCCGCAATCTCGTGTGGATTAAACACGATGGCAGTATAAAAAAAGCAGAAGAAAACAATCGCAGCCGCATACAACATGATGTACAACGGTTGACCAGGAGATAAGGTCGCCGCCAAATCCTTTAACCACCCCATATTTTCAGCACTCCCAAACCAGCCTCCTAGTGTCGCTGGAAACAGGATAATACTGGATGCAAAAATGGGGGGAATAACGCCAGCCATATTGAGTTTGAGTGGTAAAAAGCTCTTCTGTCCACCCATCATACGACGACCCTGCATTTTTTGAGCATACTCAACAGGTATCCGCTTCTGTCCACGTTCAACGAAAACAACAAACGCAATGACAGCCGCAACTAAAATCAGCAAAACCAAAACGGTAATAGGATGTAATGCACCTGTATTGACTTGCTCGAAAGTTCCTGCAAGGGCTTTAGGTAGGCCTGCAACAATCCCAGCGAAAATGATTAAAGAAATACCGTTCCCAATCCCTCGTTCTGTGATCTGTTCACCTAACCACATCAAAAAGACTGTACCACTGACTAATGTCGTAACGGCAATCACTTTAAACAAGAAGCCAGGTTCAACCACGACGGACATCCCATTGATATTTTGCGATTCAAGTGCAATCGCAACACCTAAGCCCTGGAAGGTCGCTAAAACGACAGTCCCGAGTCGAGTATATTGTGTGATCTTTCGTCGTCCAGACTCACCTTCTTTCTTCAACTGCTCTAAGGTAGGGGAAACCACGGTCAATAGCTGCATGATGATCGATGCTGAAATATAAGGCATGATTCCCAATGCAAAAATAGAAAGTCTTTGCAAAGCCCCACCCGAGAACATATTAAACATGTCCAAGATTGTACCTTTCTGCTGCTCAAACATCGCAGCTAAGGCAACGGGATCGATTAAAGGAACCGGAATGTGAGTTCCCAATCGATAAACAATCAACGCACCCAGAACAAACCAGATGCGTTGTTTTAACTCGCCCATTCCTGAAGAAAGCGTAGCGTTACTCATAATTAGGCGACACTACCACCTGCGGCTTCGATTGCAGCTTTAGCACCAGCTGTTGCGCGAATACCGCTTAGTTTAACAGGCTTAGAAAGTTCACCGCTATTGATGACTTTAACAAACTGGATCTTACCTGAAATAAGGTTGGCAGCTTTTAACGCCTCAACATCAATGATGTCTGCATCCACTTTAGCCAACTCGTCTAAACGAATCTCAGCGGTGACAGCTGCTTTTCGTGAGGTAAAACCAATCTTAGGTAAGCGTCTTTGAAGGGGCATTTGACCACCTTCAAATCCAACTTTATGGAATCCACCACTACGAGATTTTTGACCTTTGTGTCCACGACCCGCCATTTTTCCGTTTCCAGAACCTTGACCACGACCTACACGTTTTTTAGCCTTTTTTGCACCTTCACCAGGCTTTAAAGTATTTAAATACATCTTAGGCTTCCTCTACTTTAAGTAAATAGGAGATTTTATTGATCATCCCTCTATTTTCTGGTGTATCAATTACGCTAACTGTTTGATGCATCTTACGCAGCCCCAATCCATTGGCACAAGCCTTATGAGCGGGAAGGCGTCCGATCAAACTTTTAACCAAAGTTACATTGATTTTTTTCTTATCAGACATCTTATTCACCTAGAATTTCTTCAACAGACTTACCACGCTTTGCAGCGATCTGTTCTGGGCTATTCATAGAGGTTAAAGCATTCACGGTAGAACGAACAACGTTTACAGGACGTGTTGTACCAATACATTTTGATAAAACATCCTTAACACCAGCAGCTTCAAGCACGGCACGCATCGCACCACCCGCAATAACACCTGTACCTTCAGAAGCAGGTAGCAATACAATATTTGCCGCACCCTGCTTGAAGTTGATTGGGTATTGAATAGTGCCATTGTTCAAATGAATATCACGCATATTACGACGTGCTTTTTCCATTGCTTTTTTAATTGCAACAGGCACTTCATTCGCTTTACCACTTCCGTAACCAACTTTACCTTCGCCATCACCAACGACACATAGTGCAGAGAAGCCGAACACACGCCCCCCTTTCACCACTTTGGCAACACGACGAACTGACACAAGCTTTTCAATTAAGCCGTCTTGGTCATCTCTCATTTCATGTGAAGACATAATTTAATCCTTTAACTTAGAAATTAAGACCATTTTCACGAGCAGCATCTGCTAGCTCACGAACGCGTCCGTGGTATTGAAAGCCAGAACGGTCAAATGCAACAGACTCTACGCCAGCCACTTTCGCTTTTTCTGCAATCGCTTTACCCACAACTTGTGCGGCAGTCTTATTACCTGTGTAATCTAATTCTTTTTTAATTTCCGCTTGAACAGTAGAACATGCAGCTAACACTTGCGATCCATCAGCAGAAATCAACTGTGCATAAATATGCTTAGGTGTTCTATGAACACACAAGCGCACTTGATTCGATTCTGCAATTTTTGCACGTGTTTTTTTAGCTCTACGAATGCGGGTACTCTTCTTATCCATTTCGAATTCCCAGCCTTATTTCTTCTTAGCTTCTTTACGTAAAATATATTCATCAGCGTATTTAACACCCTTACCTTTATAAGGCTCTGGTGGACGATACGCACGAATTTCTGCAGCGACTTGACCAACAACTTGCTTATCCGCACCACGGATAACAATTTCAGTCTGTGATGGTGTTTCTGCAGAAACCCCTTCAGGCAATTCATGTACAACAGGGTGTGAGAAACCAAGTGTTAGGTTAATCTTACTACCTTGCACTTGTGCACGGTAACCAACACCAACTAATTGTAATTTTTTCTCAAAACCTTGAGTCAGCCCAATAATCATATTATTGATAATGGAACGAGCTGTACCTGCTTGTGCCCAACCCGTTGGACCTGCACCTTCTTTAGGTGAAAAAGTCACTTCACCGTCAGCAACATTGATGCTAACCAATGGATTAAAGGCTTTTGTCAAAGTTCCTTTTGGACCTTTCACTGTTGCAACATTGTTATCATCAATCGAGACTTCAACACCAGAAGGGATTGAGACGGGAGATTTTGCTATTCTAGACATTTAATTTCTCCTTACGCCACATAACAGATGACTTCGCCACCGATACCGGCTTCACGCGCAGCTCGATCAGTCATAATGCCTTTAGAGGTTGATACAACAGCAATCCCAAGACCGCCGATGACTTTTGGAAGTTCATCTTTGTTTTTATAAACACGCAATCCTGGACGGCTTACGCGCTTAATCATTTCAATAACAGGCTTACCTTGGAAATACTTGAGTTCCAAGTTAAGTTCAGGTTTACCGTTATTCTCATCTACTTTGTATGAGGCAATATAGCCTTCATCTGTCAATACTTTTGCGATAGCAGTTTTTAGTTTTGAGGCAGGCACTTTTACATTACTGTGCTCAGCCATTTGCGCGTTACGAACGCGGGTTAACATATCTGCTATTGGGTCAGACATACTCATAATCTTTAATCCTTACCAACTTGCTTTTCTTAAACCAGGAACATCACCTTGCATCGCAAGTTTGCGAAGCATATTACGGGATAGACCGAATTTTCTATAAACTGCGTGTGGACGCCCTGTAATACGACAGCGACGCTGACGGCGTACTGGACTTGCATTACGAGGAAGCTTATTTAACTTTTCCATCGCTTCCATACGCTCTTCCCAACTCAGTGAAGGATCCACAGCAGCTTTTTTGAGCGCTTCTCTTTTTGCCGCATATTTCTCAACCGTTTTAGCACGCTTGAGTTCGCGAGCAATCATTGATTTCTTAGCCACAATTCACCCCTTATTTCTTAAATGGGAAGTTAAAGGCCTCTAACAAGGCTTTCGCTTCTTCATTAGTGTTTGCAGTGGTTGTAAAGTTGATATCCATCCCACGAATCTTATCGACTTTTTCAAAGTCGATTTCTGGAAAGATAATCTGCTCTTTAAGACCCATATTGTAATTACCACGGCCATCAAAAGCCGTTGCACTCACACCACGAAAATCGCGTACACGAGGTAAAGCGATATTCACAAGGCGGTCTAGGAACTCATACATTCTTTCGCCACGAAGCGTAACTTTACAACCAATAGGATAACCTTCACGAACTTTAAAGCTCGCAACTGATTTACGCGCAATTGTCTTAATAGGCTTTTGCCCAGCAATCAACTCAAGATCCGCCACTGCGTTATCTAAAGTCTTCTTATCACCTAATGCTTCACCAACACCCATGTTAATCGTAATCTTGGTTAACTTGGGAGCTTGCATAGGTGTTTTATAACCAAATTTTTCTACTAGCTGAGAAACAATCTGGTCTTGATATAAATCTTTTAATCTTGCCATTTTAATTCCCTATCAAGCACTGACTGGCTTGCCAGACTTACGAAAAACACGCACCTTTTTACCATCCACTTCTTTAAAGCTCACTTTTTCAGCTTTTTTCGTTTCTGGATTAAAGAGTGCGACATTTGATGCATCGATAGGCATTTCTTTCTCAACAATACCACCCGCTTCTCCAGTCATAGGATTAGGCTTAACATGTTTTTTTGCGAGATTGATGCCATCAACAACCACTTTTCCATTTTGTAGAACTTTTGAGATGGTTCCTTGCTTACCTTTATCTTTACCGGTAATGACAACAACCAAATCACCTTTTAACAAACGATTCATCTTAAATCCTTATAAAACTTCAGGAGCCAATGAAACGATTTTCATAAACTGATCGTTTCTCAACTCACGGGTGACAGGACCAAAAACACGCGTTCCAATAGGCTCTAACTTTGCATTCAAGATAACAGCAGCGTTATCATCAAATTTGATTTTAGAACCATCAGGACGACGAACACCTTTAGCTGTACGAACGACCACAGCGTTCATCACATCACCTTTTTTTACTTTTCCACGGGGACTGGCTTCTTTGACAGAAACCTTAATCACATCACCGACACTGGCATAACGACGCTTTGAGCCGCCAAGCACTTTGATACACTGAACTCGACGCGCGCCACTGTTATCAGCCACATTGAGTACGGTTTGCATTTGAATCATGGTGGGACTCCAACACTCATAATTTTAAAAAAAGCGGATTATACACGAAAACCGCTAATATAACTAGTCCCAATTTAAAATTGGCTTGGTTATAAAAGCGGTACAATTAAAGTAACTTTAATTGTCGATGCAATCAGTTAGATCGCAGCTTTCGCATCCACACTGACTAATGACCAGGCTTTGTTTTTAGACAACGGCTTCACTTCTTGAATCGTGACCGTATCACCAATGTTGCAGGTATTATCTGCATCATGCGCCATGATCTTAGTTGACTTACGAATAAACTTCTTATACTTAGGGTGCTTAATAAAACGCTCAACCGAAACGACGATTGACTTATCCATTTTGTTGCTTACAACAACACCCTGTAAGGTACGAGATTTTTTAGCTTGTTCAGACATTCTTATTTACCTCCCTTCATATTGATGAAGGTTTTGATACGTGCAATAGAACGTCGGACAGTTTTAATACGTGCAGTATTCTTCAGCTGACCTGTAGAATGCTGCATTCTTAGGTTAAATTGTTCTTTTAACAACTCAACCAACTCTTGTTCCAACTCTGGAATACTTTTTTCTTTTAAAGATTCTGCAGACATTTACATCACCGTTCTTTTTACAACTTGTGTTTTAAAAGGAAGCTTGGCAGCAGCTAATTCAAATGCTTCACGAGCAATTGACTCATCTACGCCTTGGATTTCGTAAAGTACGCGACCTGGTTGGATTTGAGCCACCCAGTATTCTACGCTCCCTTTACCTTTACCCATACGGACTTCCAATGGCTTTTTGGTAATAGGTTTGTCAGGAAAAACACGGATCCAAATTTTAGCTCCACGCTTTACATGACGAGTCATCACACGACGACCAGCTTCGATTTGACGAGAAGTCATACGACCTCTTTCAAGGGCTTTAAGACCGTAATCACCGAAGCTAACTTTATTACCAACGTTTGCCAAACCACGGTTGCGTCCTTTCTGAACTTTTCTGAATTTGGTACGCTTAGGCATTAACATAATCAGTTACCTCTTATTTACGGCCTTTTTTGCCTTTTGTGTTCGAACCATTGTCTTTTACTAAAGACAATTTACCCAGTTTTTCACCTTTAAAGATCCAAACCTTAATACCAATGATACCGTAAGTTGTTTTAGCTTCAAATGTTGCATAATCGATATCTGCACGGAAAGTATGCAAAGGGACTCGGCCTTCACGATACCACTCTGCACGTGCAATCTCTGCACCATTCAAACGCCCAGAAACATTGATCTTGATCCCTTCAGCACCAAGACGCATTGCATTACCTACCGCACGCTTCATTGCACGACGGAATTGAATACGCTTTTCAAGCTGCTGAGCAATATTCTCTGCAACTAATTTTGCATCAAGCTCAGGTTTCTTCACTTCTTCAATATTGATATTGACAGGCATGCCTGTTTTTTGAATCAATGATTGTTTGAGCTTTTCAATATCTTCACCCTTTTTACCAATGACAACGCCAGGGCGTGCTGTATGGATGGTCACGCGAATACCATTGGCAACACGCTCGATATTGATATTGCTAACTGAAGCATGACTCAACTTTTCATTGAGTTCTTTACGAATTTCATAGTCACTGATAAGGAAATCAGAATAGTTTTTACTATCTGCATACCAGCGAGCATTCCAATCTTTGGTAATTCCAAGACGAATTCCAATAGGATGTACTTTTTGACCCATTCTGGCTCTCCTTATTCGTCGCCGACAGTGACGGTAATATGACTTGTACGCTTAAGAATACGCGTTCCACGGCCTTTGGCGCGTGCACGCATTCTCTTCATGATTGGTCCTTCATTCACATAGACAGCAGTGACTTTAAGCTCATCAATATCTGCGCCTTCGTTATTTTCAGCGTTAGCAATCGCCGAGTTTAGAACCTTCTTCATCAACTCTGCCGCTTTCTTATTGGTAAACTCCAATGTGTTTACAGCAGTTTCGACATCTTTACCTCGAATCATATCTGCAACAAGACGCGCTTTTTGCGGAGAGATACGGGCAAACTTATGTGTTGCACTTACTTGCATGTTCGTTACCTCTTAGCCTTCTTATCTGCAGCATGACCTCGATAAGTACGAGTCATGGAGAATTCTCCTAATTTATGTCCAACCATGTTTTCTGAGATGAAAACAGGGACATGCTCACGACCATTATGTACTGCAATGGTCAATCCAATCATCTCAGGTAAGATCATAGATCTTCTAGACCAAGTCTTGATTGGACGCTTATTACCAGATTCTTGTGCCTCGACCACTTTTTTCCATAAGTGGTGATCTACAAAAGGTCCTTTTTTAACTGAACGTGGCATCAGTGTCCTTCCTTATTTTTTATGACGGCGACGGACAATCATATTGTCAGTACGCTTATTACTACGAGTTTTCTTGCCTTTAGTCGGTACACCCCATGGCGTAACAGGGTTACGACCACCAGAAGTACGACCTTCACCACCACCATGAGGGTGATCAACTGGGTTCATGGCCACACCACGAACCGTAGGTCGTACACCTCTCCAGCGTTTTGCACCCGCTTTACCTAGCTTTTGTAGGTTATGCTCAGAGTTACCTACTTCACCAATCGTTGCACGACAGTTAGCATGAATCTTTCTCATCTCGCCAGAACGCAGTCTCAAAAGTACATAAGCACCTTCTTTACCCGCGATTTGGGCAGAAGTTCCTGCACTACGCGCAATTTGTGCACCTTTACCAGGACGCATTTCAATCGCATGTACAACGGTACCCACAGGAATATTACGCAAAGGCATTGCATTACCTGGCTTAATATCAACTTGCTCACCAGAGATGACTTGATCACCCTGCTTAACATTTTTTGGTGCCAAAATGTATCTGCGCTCACCATCAGCATATTTAACCAAGCAAAGGTGTGCTGAACGGTTAGGATCATATTCTAAACGCTCGACTACACCAGGAACACTGTCCTTATTGCGTTTGAAATCTACTATACGGTAATGCTGCTTGTGGCCACCACCTTGATGACGAACGGTAATGCGACCGTTATTGTTTCGTCCACCTTTTTTACTTTTCTTTGAAAGCAAGGCTGCATGTGGCTTACCCTTATGTAGATCAGGCTCAACAACACTAACAACAAAGCGACGACCTGGGGAAGTCGGTTTTGATTTTTTAATAATAGCCATCTTTTATTCTCCTATTCACCCATGAAGTCAATTTCTTGACCAGGCATTAGGCGTACTACGGCTTTACGAATGTCATTACGCTTACCTGCACGACCTTTAAACATCTTTGTCTTCCCTTTGAGGTTAATCATATTCACTGACTTAACCTTTACATCAAACAAAGACTCAACGGCTGCCTTAACTTCAGGCTTTGTTGCATCTGGAGCAACACGGAAAACATACTGATCCGCTTTATCCGCCATCAGCGCTGACTTTTCTGACACATGAGGTGCCAACAATACTTTTAAAATTCTTTCTTGATTCATGCTAAAGCCTCCTCAAGTTGCTTCACTGCACCCTGAGTCATCACAACCGCTCCATAACCCACTAGGCTCACAGGATCAATTGATTTGACATCACATACATCAGCCGCATAAAGATTTCGTGAAGACAGATAAAGATTTTCATCAAAAGCTTCAGTGACAATCAAAGCGTCCTTCAAATTCAAACCATCTAATTTTTCTTTAAATAGCTTCGTTTTTGGTGCATCCACTTTGAAGTCATCTACAACAACCAATCGACCTTTACGGTTAAGCTCTGAAAGAATTGACTTGATCGCACCGCGGTACATTTTACGGTTCACTTTTTGTGAAAAGTCACGATTGTGACCTGGGAATGCACGACCACCACCAACCCAGATTGGGCTACGAATGGTTCCTGCACGCGCACGACCCGTTCCTTTCTGACGCCAAGGTTTAGCACCGCCACCGCTTACAGCAGCACGATTCTTTTGTGCTTTGGTTCCTGAACGGCTTCCGGCCAAGTATGCATTCACAACTTGATGAACCAAAGGTTCATTAAACTCTACATCAAAGATAGCATCAGATACAGTGACAGTTTGTCCCGCATCAGACCCATCTGATTTCATTAATTTTAGATCCATAGTGCCCACCTTACTTAACTGCCTTAGTTACCATTACAACACTTTGCTTAGCACCTGGGATAGCACCTTTAATAAGCAGAAGTCCGTTTTCAGGGTCGACTTTTACAAGATCAAGGTTTAATGTCGTTTGACGAACATTCCCCATGTGACCGGCCATCTTTTTACCCTTGAAAACGCGTCCTGGGGTTTGGTTTTGACCAATGGATCCAGGCGCTCTGTGAGACACAGAGTTACCGTGTGTAAAATCTTGCGTAGCAAAGTTGTGACGCTTGACCGCACCAGCAAAACCTTTACCTTTTGTGGTACCAGTGACATCAACCTTTTCTACACCTTCCAGTACATCTACTGAAACTTCAGCTCCAACTTCAAAGTTACCTAGCTCATCAGATGATACGCGAAACTCCCATAAACCTTCACCCGCTTCAACACCAGCTTTTGCAAAGTGCCCTGCTGAAGGTTTATTAACACGCCCTGCATGTACAGAACCTGCTGTAACTTGTACCGCTGAATAACCATCTACATCCTCAGTTTTCAACTGGGTGATGCGGTTGTTATCAACTTTAACAACAGTAACTGGAACCGAAACACCGTCTTCAGTGAAGACTCGAGTCATTCCGACTTTTTTTCCAATGATTCCAATACTCATTTCTAACCTCATTATTATTAAATCTAGCCATTACGATTGATGACTAAATATTTCAAACAGAATTTACGCTTAACGCAATTCTAACTGAACATCTACACCTGCTGCCAAATCAAGTTTCATCAATGCATCAACAGTTTTATCTGTTGGATCGATAATATCCAAAAGGCGCTTGTGAGTACGAATTTCATACTGATCACGTGCGTCTTTGTTGACGTGTGGTGAGATCAAAACAGTAAAACGCTCTTTACGGGTTGGCATTGGAATTGGACCACGCACCTGCGCACCAGTTCGCTTAGCTGTTTCCGTAATTTCTTTAGCGGATTGATCGATCAAACGATGATCAAAGGCCTTCAAGCGAATACGAATATTTTGAGTTGCCATAGACAAATTCTCGCTATTTTAGAAAAAGAAAAGCAGCACTCAATGAGCACTGCTACATTTAGACAGCGGATTATAATCAAAATAAATTGAAATTACAACAATTTATTTACTACCTAAGCATTTTAGGCTTCCGCTAGAAAGGAAGTGAGAATGATTACTCGATGATCGAAGCAACCACGCCCGCACCAACAGTACGACCACCTTCGCGGATTGCGAAACGAAGTCCTTCGTCCATGGCGATTGGGTTGATTAGTTCTACAGTCATCTGAACATTATCACCAGGCATGACCATTTCGATACCTTCTGGTAGCTGACATGCGCCAGTTACGTCAGTTGTACGGAAGTAGAACTGTGGACGGTAGCCGTTGAAGAATGGGGTGTGACGACCACCTTCGTCTTTTGATAGAACATAGACTTCTGCTTCGAACTTGGTGTGTGGGGTAATGGTACCTGGGTGTGCCAATACTTGTCCACGCTCGATATCTTCACGCTTGGTTCCACGCAATAGGATACCGACATTGTCCCCTGCTTCACCTTGGTCTAGAAGCTTACGGAACATTTCGACACCGGTAACAGTGGTTTTTTGCGTTGGGCGAATACCGACGATTTCGATTTCTTCACCTACTTTGATGACACCTGTTTCAACACGACCGGTTGCAACTGTTCCACGCCCTTGGATTGAGAAGATGTCTTCTACTGGCATGAGGAATGGTTTGTCGGTATCGCGCTCTGGTGTTGGGATGTATTCATCCATTGCGTCGATTAGGCGCTGAATGGAGGGTTCACCAATTTCAGATTGGTCACCTTCGATTGCTTTAAGAGCTGAACCGATGATGACTGGGGTGTCGTCACCTGGGAATTCGTATTGGTCTAGCAGTTCACGCACTTCCATTTCGACGAGTTCGATGAGTTCTTCGTCATCAACCATGTCTGCTTTGTTTAGGTAGACTACGATGTAAGGTACACCTACTTGACGTGATAGCAGGATGTGCTCACGAGTTTGTGGCATTGGGCCATCTGCTGCTGAACAGACTAGGATGGCGCCGTCCATTTGAGCTGCACCGGTAATCATGTTTTTAACATAGTCAGCGTGGCCTGGGCAGTCTACATGTGCGTAGTGACGCGTTTCTGATTCGTATTCTACGTGTGCAGTTGAGATGGTGATTCCACGCTCTCTTTCTTCTGGGGCGTTATCGATGGCTGAGTAGTCTTTTGCTTCTCCACCGAATTTCTTTCCTTGCACAATAGTCAGTGCCGCTGTTAGTGTGGTTTTACCATGGTCAACGTGGCCGATTGTTCCTACGTTTACATGGGGTTTCGTTCTTTCAAACTTTTCCTTTGCCATGACGCAAACTCCTGTAAAGTGTGTTCGCTGTCAAAACAGCGACAATAATAAAAAAATGGAGCTTCCAATCGGAATCGAACCGATGACCTCATCCTTACCATGGATGCGCTCTACCGACTGAGCTATGGAAGCGAATACAAAAAGCCCCCTCTATTAAGCTTTACAACTCAAGTAGAGAGGACTAGAAATTGGAGCGGGTAAGGGGAATCGAACCCCTCTCATCGGCTTGGAAGGCCGAGGTAATAGCCAATATACGATACCCGCATGGTGGAGGGTGGTGGATTCGAACCACCGAAGGCTGAGCCAGCAGATTTACAGTCTGCCCCCTTTGGCCGCTCGGGAAACCCTCCTAAATTGTGAGTGCGTATTCTACAGTTTAATTTTTCGCTGTCAACAAAAACCCGAACTTTTTTTAAAAATTTTTCCTACCCCCTTAGCCTTTAAGATATTGCTGTTAAAATATTGCTTCATGAATAATTCAAACTTTAACTGGACTCAAGCACTCCACTTCGACCAGCAACACATTTGGCACCCTTATGCCAAACTCCCTCACCCCACCCCCCTTATTGGCGTCAAGTCTACAGGTGGCAGCTACCTCACTTTGGCTGATGATCGACAGGTGGTTGATGGCATGTCGAGTTGGTGGGCGGCCATTCATGGATACAATCACCCCCAAATCACCGCAGCCGTCTCCAGACAATTGGAGACTATGCCACACATTATGTTTGGTGGCTTAACGCATCAACCCGCCATTGAGCTAGCCGAGACCCTAATTCAATTAACCCCATCAAATCTCACGCAAGTTTTCTTTGCTGATTCAGGCTCTGTCTCCATGGAGGTGGCGATTAAAGTTGCCTTACAATATTGGATCAGCCGACAACAACCCAAAAAACATCGCCTCATCTCCTTAAGAAACGGTTATCACGGAGACACCTTCGCAACTATGGCGATTAGCGATCCTGAAAATGGGATGCACCACCTCTTTACCCCGCATCTCACCCAGCACCTGTTTGCACCCGCACCCGCCATGGGCATCCACACCTCGCCAGAAAAGGAGATTCAAGCACTTGCAGATTTACTCGAACAACATCACCATGAACTTTCCGCCTTAGTCCTTGAACCTATTGTTCAAGGCGCAGGGGGCATGCGCTTTTACTCACCTGAATACCTTAAAGCCGCTAGAGTACTTTGCGATCAATATCAAGTTCTTCTCATTGCAGATGAAATTGCAACAGGCTTTGGACGCACAGGCAAACTATTTGCCTGCGAATGGGCTGATATTTCACCTGACATTATGTGTGTCGGTAAAGCTCTGACAGGCGGCACCATGACGCTTGCCGCCATGCTCTGCACCGAAGAGATTAGCCAAACCATTGCTCAAGGCAATCCAGGCTTGCTCATGCACGGTCCCACCTTTATGGCCAACCCTCTCGCTTGCAGTGCAGCCAATGCCAGTATTGAACTCCTGCTTAATTCTCCATGGCAAACGCGTGTACAAAAAATTGAGCAACACCTAGAACAGCAACTCACCCCACTTAAATCTTTAAAAGGGGTTGAAGATGTACGGTGTCTCGGCGCCATTGGTGTAGTGGAATTAGAACAAGCCAACTTAGGTGTCGCCATTCAAACCGAAGCCTTAAAACAAGGCGTGTGGCTACGACCATTTGGCAAACTGGTTTACACCATGCCTGCTTTCAACATTCCTCAAACATCACTCAACCAACTAACCCAAGGCATGACCAAGGCCATCACAAAAATATTAAAGGCCGAATAAAATCACACCATATAACACCGAATTTCATCAATCAACCCCTGCGCCACCTCCCGTTTACTGGCTAAAGGAATCTCTTTTGCAGAATCACGAGTAATCACCCACAACGCATTTTCATCCTGCTCAAACCCTTGATGTTCACCTACTTGATTAGCACAAATCATATCCAACCCTTTTTGCTCGAGTTTCTGTCGAGCATACGCCAAGACATTTTCTGTCTCTGCCGCAAACCCCACAACAAAAGGGTGATCGGGTTGCTGTGCTACCCAAGCAACAATATCGGGGTTTTTCACCAACTGCAACTGTAAAGTCTCCTGCCCCGTCTGCTTTTTCAACTTCTGCTCTGCCGGTGTCGCCACTCGATAATCTGCCACTGCCGCCGCACTGATAAACAACTCCGCATCCGCATAAAAATCTTGCACCACTGCAAACATCTCTTGAGCTGTTTTCACCTCAATCCGCTTCACCCCTTCAGGACAAGGCAATGCAGTGGGTCCTGACACCAAAATCACATCCGCACCCTTCTCAGCCAAGGCTTCAGCAATAGCATACCCCATTTTGCCCGAACTACGATTACCAATAAACCGCACAGGATCAATAGGTTCATAAGTAGGCCCCGCCGTCACTAAAACAGGCAATTGATGCCAAAACTTATCAACTTTGGACGCTTTTTCCGGCGATTTTTCCAAAATCCCCAGTCCTGCCCCTTCAGACTGACGGATTATCTCAAAAATAGCTTCAGGCTCTGCCATCCTGCCTTCACCCACTTCGCCACACGCCTGCTCACCCGATTCAGGTGAAATGACCTGTACGCCGCGAGCTTGCAAGACTTCCAAATTCTCCTGCGTGGCAGGGTGTTGCCACATCAGGCGATTCATCGCGGGGGCGACCCAAATTGGCCTATCGGTTGCCAAAAGTAGCGTACTCAATAAGTCATCCGCCATGCCCACACGCATTTTAGCCAAAAAATTTGCTGTCGCTGGTGCCACGACAATTTTATCCGCCCAGCGAGCCAACTCAATATGCCCCATGCCCGCTTCCTGTTCAGCATCCCATAATGCATTTCGCACAGGGCGGCCGCTCAACGCTTGAAAAGAAGCCACGCCCACGAACTGCTGAGCACTCTCTGTCATCACTACCTGCACTTCATGTCCTGCTTTCACCAACAAGCGCACCAACTGCAAACTTTTATAGGCCGCAATACCTCCCGTCACTCCAAGCAACACTTTCATTTAAGCCTCCTGCTCCGCCAACGCATCCAGAGGCGCATACGACATAGGTCGACCTGATTCCGACAACGCCACCCCCACGGCCTGTGCCTGCACCATCACC